>JAGBGW010000021.1 GCA_017935825.1 Clostridia bacterium | reverse complement strand
CATGATATGAAGCGCCATTTGGAAAACCTCCCGGGTGAAATGATAAAAAATGAAATGCAATTGTATACATACTGTTTCCTTTCTCAGTATAGCACAAAACGGGGCAGTGCGCTTTCGGTAAGGGAATATTTTATATAGAAGCAAATCACTGCAGAAAGTGCTTGTTTGCAAGTGTGCAAAATGATACAATGATTAGTATCTATAGCTATGTGCTTTTTTAGGAGGATGAACACTTGCAGACCACGCGCGATATCTCACAGATGAATCTGCTGACCCTTGCCTTTGTGGGGGATGCGGTGCAGGAATTGCAGATCAAAACAGCCCTTGCGCTGGAAATGGATGCATCCACACATGTGCTGCAAAAAAAGAGCGTGGGGTATTTGTGCTGTGAGGCACAGGCGGCGGCTGCACGCAGTATTTTGGAAGAACTGAATGAGGAAGAACTTGCCATCTACAAGCGTGCGCGCAATGCAAAAGTGTCCACCGTACCCAAGCATGCCACGGTCGCAGATTACCATGCTGCCACCGCCATCGAAGCTGTCATCGGCTACTGCTATTTGAAAGGCGAGCGTGATCGTGCCGCCGAAATCATTGATAAACTGCGTGCGTTTTGTGATGCGCGATAATGGATTGGAAGGAGATTATACAAATGCCTGCTGTAACCCCGAAAGTTGAATTGCTTCGCTACTCCCCGAACCCTGAGGAACTGATCGCGCTTGCCGCAAAGCTTTGCTATTCCCATGCCGATGTGGAAGACCTTCGACAGGGTGTGGAATCCAAGGATCAGACCAAGTTCATCAAACGTCTGATGGATATGGGTCATGAGTCTCCGCTGGAACATGCAAGCTTTACCTTTGCCATCTCCGGCGTGTCCAGAAGCCTTCTTGCGCAGATCACCCGTCACCGCATCGCCAGCTTCTCCGTGCAGTCCCAGCGCTATGTGGGTCAGCGCCACGAAGAAGGCGAGTTCAATTACATCCTTCCTCCTGCCATCGAGGCACTGGGCCAGGAAGCCGTTCAAAAGTACCATGAGCAGATGCACACCATGCAGCAGTGGTACAACGAATGGGTGGATGCACTTGGCAACGCTGGTGAAAAGAGCAACGAAGATGCTCGCTTCGTCCTGCCCAATGCGGCCGAAACCCGTATGCTTGTGACCATGAATACCCGTGAGCTTGCGCACTTTTTCAATCTTCGCTGCTGCAACCGTGCCCAGTGGGAGATTCGATCTGTTGCATGGCAGATGCTGGAACTTTGCCGCAAGGTTTCTCCCGTGCTGTTTGCAAACTACGGCCCGTCCTGCCTGAACGGCGCATGCCCCGAAGGCGCCAAGACCTGCGGTCTTGCAAAGGAAGTACGCGCAAAGTCCGATGCACTCAACGCTTCCATCGCGGAGGAATGATCCATGGATAATATCGTATTTGGCAGAAATTCCGTCCGCGAAGCACTGCGCGGCGACAGAAAGCCCGATAAAGTCATTTTCGTGAACGGTGAAAAGACACCGCCCCTTGCCGAACTTTTTGCACTTGCAAAAAAGAGCGGCGCTGTGGTACAGACCGCTGACAGAAAACGTCTTGACCAGATGTGCGGCGGACAGAACCATCAGGGTGTTGTCGCAGTCGTACCTGCAAAGGAATACGCATCCGTGCAGGATATCCTCGATGCCGCACAGGCAAAGGGGGAGGAGCCTTTCATCATTTTGCTGGATGGCATTGAAGACCCCCATAACCTTGGCAGTATCATCAGAAGTGCCGAGTGTGCAGGTGCACACGGCATCATCATCCCCAAAAACCGTGCGGTCGGTGTCACGCCCACCGTTATGAAGGTTTCAAGCGGCGCGGCAGAGTATATGCCCGTTGCCCGTGTTACCAACATCAACCACACCATCGATGACCTGAAAAAGCAGGGCATCTGGGTGGCAGGTGCGGACATGAACGGTGACGACTATACCACGGCTCCGCTTTCAGGCGCCATCGCATTGGTCATCGGTGCGGAGGGTGCAGGTATCAGCCGACTGACCCGTGAAAAGTGCGATTTCATCGTCTCTCTTCCCGTTTTGGGTCACATCGATTCCCTCAACGCTGCGGTCGCCGCAGGTATTTTGATCTACGAAGTGCGCCGCAGAAGAAACAACTGATGTAAGATGAATGAGATTTTGATTCTCGACGGCTACAATGTCATCCACGCATGGCCCATGCTGAAGGAAAAGATGACGCTGAATCTTGAAAACGCCCGTGAGGCGCTGATGGATCAGATGATCAACTATCGCGGCGCGGCGGATGTGGAGATCGTTGTGGTCTTCGACGCCCATTCTTCGCCCAATGCTACGTCGCTGCCTGTTGAAACCATGCGCGGAGGCGTGATGCAGGTGTACACCGCGAAGGAACAGACGGCGGACAGCTACATTGAAATTTTGGTGGAGCAGCTAAGACGAAGGGACAAGCGCCGCATCATCCGCGTGGTGACAGGCGACGCATTGGAACAGGGCACTGTTTTATCCTTCGGTGCAGCGCGCATGACCGTGCGTGAACTTCGCACCCGCGTGACCCAATCCAAGGAAAGCACCCGTGCCCATATGCAGAAGCTGCAAAGCGTCAAGAGACACGAACTTACACGGCATTTGCCGCAGGAGATCGCCGATGCGCTGGAGCAGATTCGGCGAAGTTAAGATAAGGAAGTACAAAAATCTTGCAGACCCAGACCACTGAACAAAAAGTCTTTACCGCCTACGAGCAGATCCCCGATGAGGAGCTGGTAGCTTTCATCCGTCAGGGGGACATGCAGGCAGAAGAATACTTATATCACAAATACAAGCCCTTTGTGCGGTACTGTGCAAGAAGCTATTTCCTCATTGGTGCGGATTATGACGACATCATGCAGGAAGGCATGATCGGTATGCACAAAGCCATCCGCGACTTTCGTCCCGAGCGGCAGGCAACATTCCGAAGCTTTGCCGAGCTTTGCATCAAGCGCCAGATCATCACTGCTATTAAGACCGCGACAAGGCAAAAGCATATGCCGCTGAATACCTATGTTTCCTTAAACAAGCCTCTTTATGAGGATGAGGGGGAGCGCACGCTCATCGACGTCATCACATCCGCACGCACCATGAACCCGGAAGAGCTTTTCATCAGCCGCGAGCAGATGCAGGATATGGAGCACCGTCTTTCCCAGATCGCCAGTGAGTTTGAATGGGAAGTTCTGACCAGCTATCTGCAGGGCATGAACTACATCGAAATTGCCCACGACCTTGGCAGGAGCATCAAAAGTGTGGACAATGCGCTGCAGAGGGTGAAAAAGAAACTGGAGAAGTATTTGAAGGAAGAATACGAAGTGCACTAAATGTGCATGCATTGTAAACTCCAAACGAAAGGTTTACAATGTAACATCTTTATAAATCCCCGTGTTTTAGGCTTTTTGGAAGAAAAAGTCACTTAGGAGGCGTTCATGGTGAACAACACAGTTACAATTGCATTGATCCCCTGTGTATCGCAGCGGGCAGACCTGAAAAAGGCAAAGGTCTTTTTTGAACAGGTCAAAGCCACCGTTGCGCCCTGGGGTGCCCGCCTTTGGGATATGGAACAGGAAACGGGACACAGCTGTGTGACCAACCAGATGCAGATGCAGGCGGTGGCAGAATCCCTGCACGATGTGGATGGCCTCTTCTTT
>JAGBGW010000175.1 GCA_017935825.1 Clostridia bacterium | reverse complement strand
GCAGGCGGCAAGGTCTGCAAGGGTGAGGCTCTGTTCCCCCGCATCGACGTTGCAAAGGAACTGGATATCATCGACACCCTGACCGGTCAGAAGAAGGAAGAACCCAAGGCTGAGAAGAAGGAAGAGAAAAAGGCAAAGAAAGAAGCCAAGAAGGAAGAAAAGGCTGACGACGGCTATATCACCTTCGATGACTTTGCAAAGGTTCAGCTTCGTACCGCACGCGTTGTGGCTTGCGAGACCGTAGAAGGCAGCGAGAAGCTTCTGAAGTTCACGCTGGACGATGGCACCGATAAGCCCCGTACCATCCTTTCCGGCATTCGCAAGTGGTATGACGATCCTGCAGCTCTGGTTGGCCGCGATGTGATCTTCGTTGCAAACCTGAAGCCCCGCAAGATGATGGGCATGCTTTCTGAAGGCATGATCCTCTCTGCAGAAGGCGCTGACGGCGATCTTTCCCTGCTCTCCCTTGAGCACGCAGTGAAAGGCGGCAGCAGCATTTCATGACAAAGTGGTTTGACAGCCACGGCCATTTGAATGACAGACGATTTGACGAGGACAGGCAGTTGCTCATTGAGCAGCTGCCTTCGCTCGGCATCGGCGCGATGGTCGTGATCGGATATGATGAAGATGAGGATCGCTGTGCGCTGAAGACCGCACACATGGCGCCCTGGCTCTATGCCGCGCTGGGCGTGCATCCCCATGAAGCAGAAAACTGGACGGATAAGATGGAAGAGGATATCTTCCGTCTGTGCCGCGATGAAAAAGTGGTGGCATACGGCGAAATTGGTCTGGATTACCATTATGATTTGTCTCCCCGTGAGATTCAAAAAAAGGTCTTTGCCCGCCAGATCGAGATGGCAAAGGAACTTGACCTGCCCATCATCGTGCATATGAGAGAAGCCACCGCAGATACGCTGCAGATCATCCGTGATGCAGGGGAGATCCCCGGCGGCGTGATGCATTGCTTCAGCGGCAGCATCGAGACGGCAAAGGAGCTGCTTGACCGCGGCTGGTATATCTCTTTTTCCGGCACCATCACCTTCAACAACGCAGAGCGCCTGCGTGCAGTGGTGGAGACCGTGTCCGTGGAGCGTATGCTGGTGGAGACCGACTGCCCCTATCTTGCGCCCGTGCCCAAGCGCGGCAAGCGCAACCAGCCCGACTTTGTGCAGTACACCGGCGCAGTTGCCGCCGCCTGCAAGGGCATGGATGTGGATGAATTCGCAGCCATCACCATGCAAAACGCAAAGGACTTTTTCAGAATTAAAGATTAAAGTCAAAAGGCATGATCTTTCGATCATGCCTTTTCATATGCGTTTTTATTCTACTTTTAGCATCCGATAGCCCACGCCGATATGGGTCTGTATGTAGGATGGAGATTCGGGTGTAGGTTCCAGCTTCTTTCGCAGCATGGTCATAAAGACCCGAAGAGAGGCAACGTCGCTTTGCAGATTACTGCCCCAAACGTTTTCCAGGATATATTTATGGGTCAACACCTTGCCTGTGTTTTGTGCAAGCAGACATAAAAGTTTATATTCCGTGGGTGTCATGTGCAGTTCTACACCGCTTAGGAAGGCGCAGCCGCCGGCAAAATCGATGGTTAAGGCACCATTTTCATAATGCGCTTGTGAAAGCTGGCTGTTTTGTACGATGATCAGTCGACGTTGGGTGGCGCGCAGCCGTGCCAGCAGTTCCTCCACGGAAAAGGGTTTGGTCAGATAGTCGTCTGCGCCCTGATCCAGTGCATCGATCTTATCGGTATCTTCGCTGCGGGCACTGATGACGATGATGGGCACGATGGACCAACTGCGGATGCGGCGGATGACTTCCACACCGTCAATATCGGGCAGACCAAGATCCAGAAGGATAATATCGGGATTGTGGGTCGCAGCCAGTGTGATTGCCTCTTCACCGCAGGCGGCGGTGATGAAGCGATAGTCGTGTGCTTTGAGGGTGGTGGTGATCAGATTGCGTACAGGTGCGTCATCTTCCACCACGAGAATTTGAAATTTATTCATGGTAGTGAACCTCCTCCAAAGGAAGTGTGAATGTGAATACGGAGCCATGGGGTATGTTATCCTGCACATGGATCGTGCCGCCATGTGCCTGAATGATGGCGCGGCACAGATACAGGCCAAGACCGAGCCTGCGGCGGTTGTCGGCGATGGTATGGGAGCCGCTGTAGAACTTTTCAAAGATCTTTTCCTTTTCATCATCGGCAATACCGCAGCCAAGATCGGCAACACAAAGCGATGCCATATTGCCGTTTCGGGTTACCGTAATGCGGATGGGGCAGCCCTCGGGGGTATATTTGACGGCATTGTCCACCAGATTGATGATGACCTGTACGATGAGCTTGGCATCAGCACGCACAAGAAGAAAATCGTTTTCTGTTACCATTTCGATGGGATGGTGGACACACTTTCGCTGCAGGTGATGCAGTGCCACTTCCGTGATCTCTCCCATGGATTCCGTGGATGTATTCAGCGTCATACGGCCTTCTTCGATGCGTGTGGCGTAGAGAAGATTTTCCACCAGATCGATCAGCCAAAGCGCATCCTCGTAGATGTCGCAGTAGAGCTGATGCCGCGTTTCATCGTCGAAGCTGTGAGCATTGTGGATCAGATTGTTGGCATTGCCGGATATGGTGGTCAGCGGTGTGCGAAGATCGTGTGAAATGGTGCGCAGAATATTGGCACGAAGCTGCTCGTTTTCTGCAAGGATCGCGGCGGCCTCTTTTTCACGTGCATTTTTTTCATTCTCCAGTGCCAATGCGCATTCGCCTAAAATAGAAAGCAGAATACCGTGTTCAAATGCATCGGGTGGACTGTTTTTCGCTTCGATTCCCACGACACCGTATACCCGTTCATTGACCCGTAATGCCAAATATAAATAGTGGGCGTGAGAAAGCGTGTCAGTGGTGGCACCTGCATTGTGATTGTTTTTCAGCACCCACTGCGCTGCGGCAAGCTCTGTTTCCTTCTGCGGGGCGGAAACGTGCTGATCCGCTTCGCAAAACAAATATGGCTTGGAGAGAACGCCATCCTGGTTTTCGAAAATAATGACATTTCGTCCAAAGAGCTTGTGAAGCTGCTGGCCTGTGGCATGGATGATCTGTTCCTTGCCGTCGGCTTTGGAAAGCAGTTGATCGGTGTCAAACAGAATCTTGGTACGATGGGCGATCTTTGCGGATTGTCCCGCCTGTTCCTTGTAGCGAATGGCAAGTGTACCTGTGACATATGCCGTCAGAAACATGGTGATAAAGGTGATGGGGTAGCCTGTATCATACGCCGACAGAGAGAAACGAGGCATCGTGAATAAAAAGTTAAACACAAAAACGCTGGCGACGGAGGAAAGCAGACTGTAGATGCGGTGCGACGTGACAATGGATGTGGCAAGTACACCCAGAATATAGACCATGATGATGTTGGCATCGGTGAAGCCCAGCTGCTCAAATACAATGCCCAAAAGTGTTGCAGCACACAGAATTGTAACTGTTTTGACCGCATTGTGGATAATATGCGGATCACGGTTTTGCTTGATCCTTTTGGGACGGTAGTGTCGGTCTGCAGTGCTGTCAGGGATAATATGGATATCCATATCGGGTATATAGGTCAAAAGCTGTTCCGTCAGGGGCGGTTTACCCAAAATGTGTTGGCGGCTGAACGCACTTCGCCCCAAAACGATTTTGGTAATGCCGGACAGACGCGCAAATTCGGCGATCTGATAGGGGACATCTTCGCCATATACCGTTTCGATATTTGCACCCAGCTGTCGTGCCAGCTTCTGATTGTCCAAAAGGCGTTTTTTATCCTGTTGTGTGGACAAAGAAAAGTCGGGTGTTTCCACAAACAGCGCCGTGAACTGACTGTTGAAGGCACGTGCCATGCGGGCGGCGGTGCGGATGATCTTGGCATTGGAAGGGGAAGAGGACAGACAAGCCAGAATATGCTCATCCGTATGAAACTCCACGTGGCTTTGCAGACGGGCTGCCAGCACTTTTACGCGGTCGGCGCAGCGGCGCAGTGCGATCTCCCGCAGGGCAGTAAGCTGTTCCACCGTCAAAAGAGAATCGGCACTTTCGCTTTGCTGCAGACGTTCGATCAATTCCTGCGGTTCAATGTCGATCAGTTCCACCTGATCGGCATTGTCAAATACGCTGTCGGGGATGCGGTCCCAGCGGGTCAAACCGGTGATGGAGGCAACCGTATCGTGCAGACTTTCGATGTTGGAGACATTGACTGTGGTGTAAACGTCAATGCCTGCTGCAAGAAGCTCCTGCACATCCTGAAAGCGCTTTTTATGGCGGCAGCTTTCCTCATTGGTATGTGCAAGCTCATCGATCAGGATCAGCTGCGGATGCCGCAGCAGCGCTGCATCCAGATCAAACGCGCCATTTTGACACGGTGGGATCAGCTCCAAAGAGGAGAGTTGTTTGTGATTGTGCGGTGCAATGTAGCCGATGACCACATCAATGCCTTGTTGGGCGGCAGTCCGTGCAGCGTGCAGCATGATTTGTGTTTTGCCGATGTTTTCAGCATAACTGAAGAATATCTTTAAATGTCCTGTAAATCGCATGACTGCACCTCCTTAGCTATGATTTTATCATAGATGCTCCGTCCGTGTCATGGATGAGTTCAGAATCAATGATCGTGATGCGGATAAAATTACTTGTCTTTGAGGTCTGTGTTATCAATGCAGAAGCTTGAATGCGCGGCTTCATTGGAAGAAGAATAGCGGCAAAAATAGTCATCCAGTTTTCTCATAATCCAAAAACCAAAGCAAAGCGGGATCATTGATACAACGATCAACAGTATAGTTTGCATTTCGGTCACCTCTCATTGCGAGAAAAACAGAATTTAAATATGGAAGTATTTTTGAAGAACCTTATGCTGTCCCAAAATCAGGATGGAACTGTCCGTACCCAAAACGGTGTCGGGGGCAATGCTCATGTTCAATTTGCCTGCTTTGCGTATACCAAGAATGTTGATTCCCAGTTTTTTTCGTACATCCAGCTGCAAGATGGTTTTGCCGCTCCAGGAAACGGGGACAGAAACTTCGAAGATGGAGTAATCATCGTCCAGCTCGATATAATCCAAAATATGATCAGCTGTGCAGCGGATTGCCGTCCAGGCCGCCAACTGTTTTTCAGGATAGACCACTTCATCCGCGCCGATCTGCAGAAGAAATTTTTCCTGTATGCCGGTGGCAGCACGTGCGATGACTTTTTTTGCACCCAATTCCTTAAGTAAAGATGTGGTCTGCAGGGAGTTTTGGAAATCATCGCCGATGGTGACGATGCAGGCGTCGAAATTGCGAATGCCCAAAGAACTTAGAAATTCCACATTGGTGCTGTCGCCGATCTGTGCACTGGTTACATAGGGCAGCACTGCATTGATGCGATCTTCGTATAAATCCACGGCCAGCACCTCGTGATTGAGATCATTCAGTTTCATGGCGATATGCTTGCCGAAACGACCTACGCCGATCAATAAAACGGATTTCATGGTTTTATCCTCCTTTATCCAACAGTCAGTTTTTCCTGCGGCAGTTTAGAAATGGTGGGTTGCTGCGGTGTCAATGCGGAAAAGACCAGCGTTAGTCCACCGACTCTTCCTACGTACATCAAAAGTATCACAATGCATCGGGAAAGGGTGCCAAGCTGCGGTGTAATGCCCAACGTCAGTCCCACGGTACCAATGGCAGAAGCGGTCTCAAAAAGACAAAGGGAAAGGGGTAGCTGTTCCAAATGACTGATGAGAAACCCACCGCTGAAAAATAGCAGAAGATAGATCGATAAGATCGCCACGGTATGGCGTACGGTGGATTCGCTGATGCGTCGTCCGAATAAATTGGTATGTTCATCACGACGGAAAACGGCAACCATGGTGGAAAGCAGTACCACCAATGTGGTGGTTTTCATGCCGCCTGCCGTGGAACCGGGTGCGCCGCCGATGAGCATTAAAACGATTATAAGTGCATGACTTCTTCCGTTGAGCAACGTCAGATCCACGGTGTTGAATCCTGCGGTACGGGGTGTGATGGATTGGAAAAAAGATTGCAAAATGCGGACTTTGAGCGGTTCATCCTGAAATTCAAAAAAGAAAAAGTAAAGTGCAGGCAGAAGGATCAGCAAGGCGGTACCGGAAAGGATCACCTTGCTTTGCATGCGGTATTTTCGAAGATGAATGTGATGCGTGCGAATGTCATCCCATGTTAAAAAGCCGATGCCGCCGATGACGATTAAGGACATAATGACGATGTTGATGGGAATATTGGCATGAACAGATGTCAGGGAACTGTAAGCGCCTGTGATGCCCATTAAGTCAAAGCCTGCATTACAGAAGGCGGATATGGAATGAAATAACGCGAACCACATGCCTTTCCAAGGTCCGAACTGCCTGCAGAATGTGGGCGCCATCAGTGCTGCACCCAGCAGTTCAATGCAAAGCGTTGTCCGCAGGATAAAGCCTGTCAGACGCACGATACCGCCAACATGATGCGCACCGATCGCATCCTGCATGGTGCTTCTTTGTTTTAACGAAATGCGTTTGCCTGAGATGAGTGTGATTGCGGCAGCTACAGTGACGATACCCATGCCGCCAATCTGGATCAGAAATAAAATGACGGACTGCCCGAAAACGCTCCAGTATGTTGCGGTATCCTGCACGATTAACCCTGTGACACAGACTGCAGATGTGGCAGTGAACAGTGCGCTGCCAAAATCTGCACGTTCACCGTTTTGGGTCGCAACGGGCAGCGTCAGAAGAAAACTTCCAAGCAGGATGATGCCTGCGAAGCCCAAAATGATGATCTGTGAAGATGACAGATGCTTTTTTGTTGGATGCATGCTGCAGACCTCCTTCTTTGTTCATGATTCTATTATTACAGATTGTTTATGAAATGGGCATTAGCGTCTTTTTTGAGGCATTAAAGCTGTATTAAAGCAAAAAGTCCAAGTGTCTGTCTTGACACTTGGACTTTTTAAGTGCAATTTGTCGTTTTGATCAATCCATCGGCGCATCGGGGTCGCGCTCGCCCTCGGCGGGAGACTGCGTATCCTCCTGCGTGGTGTCTTCCTCAGGTACCGCTTCTGCGCTTTCTTCGGAAGGCTCTTCCGTGGTGACTTCTTCCGTTTCCTCTTCATCGCGGTCGATGGCGTCGCTTTGTGCCTGTATCTGGTCGTCGATGTTTACCTGCGCACGCTCTGCGGTAAACAGCACGCGTGCCAGGGGCTGTACAGCACCGCCTGCACCGTCTTTGACGTCCAGTGTGACACATGCAAGGCGGTTTTCCGTGCCCTCGGTGTTGAAGCCGATGAACCAGGAATGCTGGCGGTTGATG
>JAGBGW010000174.1 GCA_017935825.1 Clostridia bacterium | reverse complement strand
TCGGATGTCTTTTTTCTTTTAAAAATTACAGATTGTAGTACTTGTCGAACTCTGCAGGATGGGGAATGGCTGCCATCTGTCGGGCTTCTGCGCGCTTCATCTTAATGAAATTGGCAAGAAGTTCCTCGGGGAAAACGCCGCCTTCGGTCAGGTAGTCGTGATCGCGCTCCAGGCAATCCAGCACTTCTTCCAGCGATACGGGCAGACCCTGCAGCTTTGCCTTTTCTTCCTCAGGCAGGTTGTACAGGTTCATGTCGTAGGGACCCCAGCCGTTGGCATGGGGATCGATCTTGTTCTTCACACCGTCCAGACCTGCCATCAGGATCGCTGCATAGCAGAAGTAGGGGTTGCAGGTCGCATCGGGGTTGCGAAGCTCGAAGCGGCGCTTGTCAGGGCTCTTTGCATAGGCAGGGATGCGGATAACAGCGCTGCGGTTGGAGGTTGCATAACCCACGGTGACGGGTGCTTCAAAGCCGGGCACAAGGCGCTTGAAGGAGTTGGTGCTGGGGTTGGTGATAGCACACAGGGAGCCGATGTGCTTGAGCAGACCGCCCATGAAGTAGTGTGCAGTTTCGCTCAGGTGGGAGTAGCCGTTGTCGTCGGAGAATACGGGCTCACCGTCCTTGAACAGGAGCATATGCACGTGCATGCCGCTGCCTGCCTCGCCGTAGATGGGCTTGGGCATGAAGGTTGCGGACTTGCCGTATTTGAGGGCGGTGTTGTGGATGATGTACTTGATCATCATCGTGGCATCTGCCATATGGACCACTTCACCCAGCTGGGGCTCGATCTCAAACTGACCGGACGCTGCAACTTCGGGGTGATGGTAGTTGATGTCGATGCCTGCTTCCTTCATCAGAAGGCACATTTCGCTGCGGCATTCATAAGAAGTATCAAAGGGCTTTGCAATATGGTAGTTCTTCTGCTTTTGAACCACCACGCCGTGACCTTCGGTATCGGAATTCCAGTAGGACTGGGATGCATCCACGGATGCACCGATGTAGCGGGATTCCACATTCCAGCGCACGTCGTCAAACAGATAAAACTCAAACTCGGGCAGGATCTTCATTTCATCCGCGATGCCGCTTGCTTTCATATATTCCACAGCAGCCCGGATAATATTTCTGGGGTACTGTGCAAGGGGACGGTTTTCAGGGGAATCGATGATCATGGCGTTGCCCGTCATGGACAGCGTGGGGATCTGGCAGAAAGGATCGATCAGCGCAGTGTCAAGGTCGGGAATAAAGACCATGTCGCTTTTTTCCACCACAGCATAGCCGTAGTTGGAAGCATCAAAGCCGATGCCGCGTTTGAGGGTATCTTCGCAGAAGTTCTCTGCAGGGATGGTAACGTGACGGTACTGACCGTTGATGTCCACCATCTTAAAATCCACCATCTTGATATCATGTTCACGAATCAGTGCAAGAATGTCCGCAACAGTTTTAGCCATAAGTAATACCTCGTGTGTAAATTGTGCAAAAATATACTTGTAATATAGCAGAGTTTGTTCACATTAGCAAGGGAAAGTATGGATCACGCCGTTTAACAAAGCATATTTGTTATACAAAAAAGCATCGACAAATGCCGATGCTTTTCTATATTTCATTCAATTAACGGAACAGGGATTTCAGTTTTCCAAAGAAGGACGAGGATTTTACCTCTTCATCCGAAACCACGGTGAAGGGATAGCTGAAATCGGGCGAATTGTTCAGCGAGCAGACGAAAGTGTAGTCCCCTGAAGGCACAAACGTGCCGTCTTTTCCCTTTAAGATCCAGCCGGTGGAAATTTTGTCATAGTCGGGCTGAATCTGCAGCGTGCCTTCATGGTCGTAAATCAAATCATTTCTGCTGTTATAAACCTGATAATGCGTGGGGATGTTGCCCGCAAAACCGAAGGGGCGAATGGTGGTGATATGGAAAAAGACAACGCTGAATTCATCGCGGTTGAACTTCTGCGCATACACACCCTTGGGCCAGATATCGTACTCGTCGTTGGTGCCAATGGCACATACATTGCCGATGCGGGTATTGGACTGTTTGACACCGACGTTTTTCTTATACTCGCTCTTGTTGTTGTCAAAACCATCCTTGCAGCGCTGCAAAATGCGTGCATCCATCAGTTCCCGAAGGAAGGTCTCCTGCGTGCGGTGATTCTGACGGAACAGGGACTGGGTGGAATTCAGCTGCAAGCGCATGCCTTTGAGCAGCTGGGTATCCTCCATGTAGACCACGAGAATTTCCTTTTGCAGTTCCAGAGCGTAATTGATCTCGTTTCTGCAATTTCTGGATTCCACCGCTGCAGGCGTCATGAAAACCAACACCACAGAAGCACGGTTGAGATGATCTTCGATGTTTTCAGGCCATTCCGTACCTGCTTCGATGCCCGAATCATACCAAAGCCGAAAACCGCATGCACTCAGTTGATCGATAATGGGCAGGACACTGCCTGAATCCTTGTGTGCATAGCTTACAAAAATATAGTTTTCATTGCCTTCGTAAATTCTCATACCAATCGTCTTCCTTTGGAGCTTTATGATGGTATTTATGCTATCACACAAAATAAAATATTGTCAATGAAAAAGGGAAACAGCACCCGTTATGGATGCTGTTTCCCTTTTTATGGTTTTATTCCTTACAGAACGGTAACGTTTACGGTGTAAACTTTCTCCTCGCCGGGCTGGCAAAGCTGGATGTTTGCTCTGTGCTCGAATACGTCGTCATCGGTGCTGCAGGTGCACATGCCGATCCAGGGCTCGATGCAGATGTACTTTGCGGGCTTTGCGGTGGTCCACAGAACCAGGTTGGTGCACTGAGGCATATCAAACTGCAGACCCTTGCCGGTTGCGGGGTTGATGTACTTGATGGAGCGGGAGTTCAGCTTGTCGAAGAACAGACCATCGTTCTGGAAATAGTCGTGGCTCAGCTGCAGGACCTTTTCATGATCCAGAACAACACGACGGTTTGCATCGTCCAGCAGTGCGGGAGATTCCTTCATGGGGAACATGAGGTTTGCATCCTCTTCCACTTCAAACTGGATCTGATAATCTTCAAATGCTTCGCCTTCAAGCAGGGGGCAGTTGAAGCCGGGGTGGCCGCCTACGTGGAAGGGCATGACCACATCACTGTCGTTCTTGACTTTGTAGATGAAGCTCAAGGTCTTGCCTTCTACCTTGTATGCCATGGTGAAGGTAAAGTCATAGGGATAGATTTCCTTGGTCTCGTCGTTGGACTTGAGCACGTAGGATACGCAGTCGTCGGTTGCTTCGCCTACTTCAAATTCCATAGCCTTGACAAAGCCATGACGAGCGATGCCCTTGATTTCACCGCCGCTGCAGTTTGCGCGGTTGTCGCGAAGGCTGCCGACGATGGGGAAGCAAACGGGTGCCTGACCGCCCCAGAAGTTGGGGTCACCCTGCCAAAGGTATTCGATACCATCGGCAACGATGCTGGTCAGCTCAGCACCTGCGGTTTTGCTTTTTACGACAAGTTCAGCACTTTTGATTACGTTTTCCATAGAAAAGTCCTCCTGTGATTTGGAATTATGATGTATTTCCGTGACATAACATCTGTTGCTTCTATTATAACGTGATTTGGTAAAAAGAAAAGAGGAAATAAAGCAAAAAACCAAGTCTTTCAACTTGGTCTTTGCACTGTTTGCAGTATTTTCGGTTCATGCTTTGGTTATAAACGAGCACCGCTCGTCGGTCTCATAACACAAGAAACAGAACCAATCAAACTTTCGACGATAAAAAAATAAGACATCCGATTGGATGTCTTATTTTTCAATGGTTGCGGGAGCAGGACTCGAACCTGCGACCTCCGGGTTATGAGCCCGACGAGCTGCCAACTGCTCCACCCCGCGATATAGCGGGCTCCCTTGCGGGAACATTATGTATTATAACGGATGGTATGCAGTTTGTCAAGCTTTTTTTCTTGTCAAAGCATGGTTTCCTGTGTCGAAAGGCATTAAGATTCTGTTTTCAGTAAAGTTTTGGAAACAGCATTTGATCATAACGAATACCATACAATTTTTCCATACGTTTGAGTATCATTACATCGGGATAACTTTCGTCGTTTTCATAACTGGAAAGCGTATTGACGCAAACACCCAATGCCTTTGATGCTTGTTTTTGTGTCAGTCCGTTGATCAATCGCGCTGCGCGCAGTGTAAATCTTATTTCTTTTTGTCGTGTCTGCATATACATGCCCCCTCTCTGTGGCTTCATCATACTCAATTCGCCTATTGTCCACAAGAGTGATTCCCAAAAATATGCGAATTATTGTGCTGCTTTTTCGCACTTCTGCAAATTTTAATGATAGTATTTTCCTTTTGCTACCCAATTGTTGCTTTCTGTGGTATGATGATAACATAGATTATTATGTATTGAAGGAGGGATATCATGCCAAGCAATATGTCGATCAAAGAAATCGCGCGCCTGACCGGGCTTTCCGTGGCAACGGTATCCCGTGTCATCAACCATAAAGGGTATTACTCCGCCGAAGCGGAGGAAAAAGTCCGCGCCATCGTGGATGAGTACAATTATGTGCCCAACATGATCGCCCGCAGTTTGAAGACCAACCGCACCGACACCATCGGCATCGTTATTCCCGATATCAACGGCGACTTTTTCTCCAAGGCAGTTGTCCGTCTGCAGCTTTCATTCTTCAACCGAGGCTATTCCAACATCATTTTCAACACCAACCACGATTTGAAGCTGGCAGCAGCGTGCCTGAACATGATGCGTTCCAACCAGGTCAGCGGCATTGTGGATTTTACAGGCACCGTAGGCAAAGATGTGTCCGCAAGCGTGCCCGTGCTGTACTTTGACAGAAAGCCCGAACATGCATCCGACGCCGCCTATATCATCAGCGACGGCCGCCATGGCGGCTTCCTTGCAGGTCGCGCTCTGATCAAAGCAGGCTGCAAGCGCCTTGCCATCATGACGCCTCAATATCTTTACTCCAACCACCGCGACCGTCTGAACGGTTTTATGGATGCACTGCATCAGGAGGGCATTGCACAAGATCAGGTGCTCCATATCAAAGCAGAGGGCTTTACCATTGCAGACGGCTGTGATGCCGCATGCAAGATGCTGGAAGAAACCGATTGCGACGGCATTTTCGCCGTCAGTGACTACCTGACCACTGGCATTATGCAGGCTGTCAGCAGCCGCGGCGTGCCCGTGCCTGAACAACTGCGTATCGTGGGCTACGACGTGGACACGGTTCTGCGATTGATCACTCCCTCCTATACCACGGTGACCCAGCCGCTGGAACAGATGACCGACCTTGCAGTGTCCCATCTTTTGGACATGATCGAAAACGAAAAGCCTGCGCTGTACCCCATCGTGCTGACCCCGTCGCTGGTGGAAGGGCAGACAACCTGATTCTCCATAAAACAGAACGACCTGTGCTATACACACAGGTCGTTTTCTTATTCTTCAAAAGGGTTTTACAATTTCATGTGGTGAATTTCGCGTTTATTCTTGCATGCAGGTATTTTGTATACTATCATAACAGTATTGTCCAAAAAGGAGGCAATCCCATTGTACGACAGTGCGAAGATCCTGCAGACGGCAAGCGTTGCAGGAGAACTTCTTTTACAAAACGGCGCAGAAATTTTCCGCGTGCAGGAGACCATGCTGCACATATTGAAGGCATACGACGTGGATGATGCCAATGTGTTCGTGCTCTCCAACGGTATTTTTGCATCCATCTGCGAAGGGACGGAGCGTGCACAAAGCATCGTACGCAACGTGCCGCTTGGTTCGGTCAATCTTTCCCGCATCGATGAAATCAACAGCCTTTCCCGCAATATCGCAGAACATAAGATCGATCCGCAGGAGGCTTTGGATGCGCTGCAGGCGATAAAGAAAAAGACCTATGCAAAGAAAATCGTTCACATTCTGTTTTGCGGCATTGCAACGTCCGCCTTTGCCTGCCTGTTTGGCGGCGGTCTTGCAGAGTGGCTCTGCGCATTTGTCGCAGGCACACTTTTGCAGTGTTATCAGTTTTTCGTTGCACGGCACAGCATGCGCTTTGGCAACTGCTTCATCGGCGGTGCTTTGGCGACGTTGGTGGCATGTGTATGTCAGTTGATTTATCCTGCACTGCAGGTCAACCCCGTCATCATCGGCTCCATCATGCCGCTGGTACCCGGGTTTGCCTTCACAAGTGGTCTGCGTGAAGCCATCGGCGGCGACTATCTGTGCGGATTGATCCACATCCTGGACGCCATTTTGACCGGTGTCTGCATCGCCCTTGGCGTGTACGGCGCAATGTCGGTATTTTCTCTTTTGGGAGGTGTGGTGCTGTGATTCGTGATTTGATCTTTGCGGCGATCGGTTCCGCAGCAGTGGCAGTTATCATGCACGCGCCAAGGAAAGCCATCGCATATTGCGGTATCTGTGGCGGACTTTGCTATGTACTTTGCAATCTACTCACGGATGCGACGACACTGTTTCTTGCCCACGTCTGCGCAGCATTCCTTTTAATGCTGTCAAGCCGTGCGCTTGCGTACTTATTGAAGACCCCGTCGCTGACATTCCTTGTATCGGCAATCTTCCCCCTTGTACCCGGTGCAGGCATCTACTACTGCGCATATTACCTGATGCAGCAGGACATCCCTGCATTTTCTGCAAGGGTGATGCAGGTTCTGACCATCGCACTGGCACTTGCCATCGGCATCGTGGCAGGCTCCGCCTTTCCATTGGCGAAAAAAGAGGTAAAGTAAAAAGAAGAGGCAAACTGCCTCTTCTTTTTTAATTTAAAATTGCTGTACCGATGTTCAGATACAACGCAAACAAAAGCCAAGCCATATAAGGAAGCAAAAGATACCCGGCCCACGGACGAATGTTTTTGAATTGCAGCAGGCATTCCCACACAAGGAAGATCAATCCGCCCAGCATCCACGCCGCAGCCCAGTAAGCACCGAAACGGAAAAAGACGATGGGCCACACAAAATTGATCAGAAGCTGCATCCAGTAGCCCCGAATGGCCTGATGCTTTTGTGCCGGGTCATCCTCCGCAATATACACAAGCCAAGCCGCCACCCCCATCAAAGCATACAGGATGACCCACACGATGGGAAATACGATGCCGTTTGGTGCAAGCGGCGGTTGTTTCAGTGTTTTGTAGATTTCCCCAATATCGCCTGCCAGAAGACCCGAAATCAGTCCTGCCCCTTCGGCGATGGCGACAGATGCCACAAGTGATACGATATTTCTCCAAAGCTTTGTCATGCAACTCCTCCACTTCTGCTTTAGGATATGCCGCAAGCTTTTTGGATATACAAAAAAGCAGTCGGAAAAACCGACTGCTTTCCATTTCAAAACTTAGATTTTGCGAGGACCATACTGGTTGTCGCCTTCGCTCTCTTTGCAAACTGCAACCAGATAGAAGATCCAGCCAACAAGGGGAATGAAGTTCATGAAGTAGTAAGCACCACTCTTGCCGACGTCGTGCAGACGGCGCCATGCAATTGCAAGGCTGGGGATAAAAGTACCCAGTGCCCAGATGTAACCGACCACGGGAATCATTCCTACGAGGAAGTTCAAAAGGAACATATACCAGTATTCTGCACGGGTTGCACGACCGGAGAAGGTTGCATACTGAGTAAAGAAGTTCTTGATTGCTTCGCCGAAGGTGACAGGACGTACGGGAGGCATTGCGCCGCCATACTGAGGAGCCTGATAGCTCTGCTGAGGAGCCTGGTACTGAGGTGCCTGATAAGTCTGCTGAGGAGCTTCATACACAGGCTGCTGGGGTGCAGCTGCCTGCTGGGCAGCTGCCTGCTGGGCAGTTGCCTGACCGCAATTGGGGCAGAAAACTGCACCGTCTGCGATCTGAGAACCGCAATTTGCACAAAACATATAGATTTCCTCCATGTATTATTTCTTGATATAGCAACTCGCCATATCTTTGTGTCGATTTAATTATATCTTTATACAAGGGTTGAAGCAATCCCTTTTTTCGGCAATTATTTACCCATGACGAAGTTATAGATGTCATCAGCGGTCTCTGCGATGACGGTTGCCTTGGAACCTTCCAGCTCCTCACGACCGCGGAAACCCCAGGATGCGCCGATACCGGCAACGCCTGCGTTGTTTGCAAAGATCATATCCACATCGGAGTCACCGACGTACACAGTCTCCTCCTTGGTAAAGCCAAGCTTTGCCATGCAGTCCTCGATGACGGTGGTATCGGGCTTTCTGGGGAAGCGGTCGGACTGACCTTCCACATAGGCAAAGTCGTCTTCTTTGAAAAGGGTCTCCAGTACGATCAGGGTCTGGGGATGAGGTTTGTTGGAGATAATGGCGCAGGTGACGCCTGCAGCACGAAGCTTTGCCACCAGCTCGATGATGCCGGGGTAGCACTTGCTTCTGTCGCAGCAGTGTGCCTTATAGTATTCATTGTAAATCGCCACCATCTCGTCCAGCTTGGCATCATCGTTGCCTGCTTCTTCGGGCATGGCACGCTTGCAGATCATGCGCATGCCGTTGCCGATCTTATAACGGTAGGAATCTTCCTCGCAGGTGGGATAGCCCAGCTTTTCCAGCGCATAGTTTGCAGCAAATGCGATGTCTGCGATGGTGTTGACGAGGGTGCCGTCCAGGTCGAATACACAAAGTTTATACATGTTGTCTTATCCTCCAAATGAATGAATTCATTCTACGTTCACACTAACACGGGAAACCATTCTTGTCAATGCGCCGGACTACGACATTTGCCGCACTTGGAAAACATAGTCAAATACGATATAATAATTTTATCAATTGCATGCAAAAAAGGAGCAATTACAATGGGTCGAATCGCATTATCCATCAACGCAAATGCACAGACCGGCAGGACCGAGGGCTTTTGCGTCATTCGTAATATTGAAATCAAAAAAAGCAGTGCAGGCAATCCCTACCTGAATATGGCACTTGGCGACAACGCAGGCGAGATCAACGCAAAACTTTGGGACTATAAACCCGAGCAGCACGGCACCTATCGTACCGGTGACATCATCAAGGTCCGCGGCCGTATCACCCAGTGGCAGGGTTCGGAACAGCTGACGGTGGATCAGATCAGAAAAGCCACGCCCGAGGACAATGTTCCCATGGAGGATCTGGTGCCCAGTGCCCCTGAAAACACCAATGAGATGTACGAGCGGTTGTTCTCTCTGGCACAAAGTTTCAAGGATGAGGACCTGAAACTTCTGACCTGCCATCTTTTGTCCACCCACAAACTTCTGATCCTGTGCTATCCTGCGGCACTGAAGCTGCACCACGCACAGCGCGGCGGACTGCTGTTCCACACCTGCACACTGACGGAGCTGGCAGTGCGCGTGTGTGAGGTCTATCCCGCACTGGATCGTGACCTTCTGCTCTGCGGCGCGATTTTGCACGACATCGCCAAGACCAAGGAACTGGAAATTGCACAAAGCGGTCTTGCGTCGGGATATTCCGCAGCAGGTCAGCTGCTGGGACACCTTGTCATGGGCGCCCAGTGGGTGGCTGAGGCTTGCAAAGAGCTGGGCATTGATGAGGAAAAATCCATGCTGGTGCAGCACATGCTGATTTCCCATCACGGCGAACCTGAATACGGTGCAGCCAAGCTGCCCATGTTCCCCGAAGCAGAGGCGCTCAGTGAAATCGACATGCTGGATGCACGACTTTTCAACATGTTCAATGAGCTGGCCGACGTACCCGTGGGCGACTTCACCCAGCCCGTGTGGTCCCTTGACCGCCGTCGCCTGTACAACCACGGCAGGATCAAAGTGGAAGAAGAATAATCACAAATGCAAAAGAGGACTTCTCAACGAGAGGTCCTCTTTTTTCTTATCTATGCTTTTTAAGCCTTCTTCTTGAGGAGAAGGTGTCTGCATAGCAGACGGATGAGGTGTTATCGCTCAAGTTTTTACTTGGTTATTTTCCAAACGACTCATCAATATGTCGCATAATATCATCACAAACACCTGTAAAGTTCTGATTTACATCAAAATTGCTGTAGCGCAAAACCGTAATTCCTTTTGAGTACAAATATGCATCACGCTGCGCATCAGCGTTCCTGCCCGCATCTCCAAAATGCTGCGAACCATCCAGTTCAATTGCAATCTTTGCACATGCACAATAGAAATCCACAACGTAATTCCCAACCACCTTTTGACGATTCACAGTTTGCGGTAGCTGTTTCAGAAAATCATACCAAAGATGTCGTTCCTCCTTCGTCATATTCTTGCGAAGTGTTTTTGATACTGATGTCAGATTGGGGTTATGGTTTTTATTCATAACATTTCTCCATTATCAAGCTGTTCCACCTCATCAGTCACCTATGGTGACAGCTTCCCCTCAAGGGGAAGCCCTTTTTCACTGTCCCAAAGCCTTCTCCTTGAGGAGAAGGTGTCTGCGAAGCAGACGGATGAGGTGTGCCTGTCGGAATTACATCTGAGTCGAAAATTACTCCAAAATCAAACCCACAGGGCAATGGTCGCTGCCCATGATATCGGCATGGATGATGCTGTCCTGCACGTGGGGTACAAGGCGGTTGGAGACGATGAAGTAGTCAATACGCCAGCCTGCGTTCCGTTCGCGGGATTTGAACATATAGCTCCACCAGGTGTAAGCGCCCTCGCGGTCGGGATAAAGGTTGCGGAAGGTATCTGTAAAGCCATTTTCCAGAAGAACTTCCATTTTGGCGCGTTCCTCGTCTGTGAAGCCTGCATTTTTATGGTTGGATGCAGGGTTTTTCAGGTCGATATTATGTCTTGCCACGTTCAGATCACCACAAAGAACAATGGGCTTTTTCTCATCCAGCTTTTTCAAATAAGCAAGGAAATTATCTTCCCATTGCATGCGGTAGTCAAGTCTGACAAGCTCCTTCTGGGAGTTGGGGGTATAGCAGGTAATGAAATAAAAATCCTCATATTCTAGCGTAATGACACGGCCTTCATGGTCGTGTTCCTCGATACCGATGCCATAGGTGACGGACAAAGGTTCTTTCTTTGCAAAGACAGCAGTGCCGGAATAGCCTTTCTTTTCAGCACTGTTCCAGTACATATAATACCCGGGCAATTCCAGCTCGATCTGATCGGGCTGAAGTTTCGTCTCCTGCAGTGCAAAAATGTCCGCATCAATACGATCAAAAAAGTCACGCCAACCCTTGCCCATGCAGGCGCGAAGACCGTTGACGTTCCAGGAAATCATTCGCATAAAATCGCTCTCCCTTCCTATTATAAAATGATTGTATCATACAAACGTGCGTTACGGAAATCGGACAATCAAAAAACAGCCCGAAGGCTGCACAAAAAATTACCGTATAAAACAGAAAATCCCCGGACTATTCATCCGAGGTTCCGCTCTTCAACAAACAGCAAGCCTGCCACAAGTTGTCTATTGAAGTTTTTAGAGGAATGATCCTCCAAAACCGTACAGTGTCAG
>JAGBGW010000020.1 GCA_017935825.1 Clostridia bacterium | reverse complement strand
CATTTGGGGTAGTACAATGAATACCACTTTAGTAACCCAATAACCGAGATGTCTTTTCCGTCCCGACGATGAAGCCCACCGCCTCTGAAATGGGAAATGCACCCAAGGTGGAAGCACCCGTTGCTGCTTCTGCTGCAGCCGAAGAAGCCGCAGAAGAAGTGCACGAAGTCATCGACTTCTCCAACGTGGAGATCGAGCCTCTGTTCGCAGAACACG
Source organism: Clostridia bacterium (assembly GCA_017935825.1). Classification (GTDB taxonomy): domain Bacteria; phylum Bacillota; class Clostridia; order Christensenellales; family Maliibacteriaceae; genus RGIG9107. The sequence goes on along the minus strand of JAGBGW010000020.1, from coordinate 3,022 downwards.
TTGACTTTGAGACCTTCTCCAAGTCCGACTTCCGCGCAGTGAAAGTCGTCGCTTGTGAAGCAGTAAAGAAGTCCAAGAAGCTTCTGCAGTTCACCCTGAACGATGGCACCGAGACGCCCCGTACCATCCTCTCCGGCATCCATGCTTTCTATGAGCCCGAAGAGCTGGTTGGCAAGACCCTCATCGCCATCACCAACCTGCCGCCCCGTGCCATGATGGGTATCGAGTCCTGCGGCATGCTGCTTTCTGCGATCCACACTGTGGAAGGCGAGGAGCGTTTGAACCTCCTGATGGTGGATGACCGCATCCCCGCAGGCGCAAAGCTCTACTAATTTAAAATGCAAAACAGGCTGTATCGGTCGATACAGCTTGTTTTTTTATATGGAAGTGCGTATGATAATGCTATCAAACGCAAAGGGGGGAAGAATATGTATCTTGAATCGTTCGTGCTGCCGATTGATGTGGAAGAGATGATCATCGAAGAGAAAATGAGTGAGAACGCGGCGCGGTATGGATACATCGACAATGCCTATCCCTGCTGTATTTTTGCGCAAAAAGGTCTGCGGGAGGTTTGGTTTGACAAGGTGACCATCTTCTATGGCGGCAATGGCTCGGGCAAGAGCACGCTGCTGAATCTGATCGCAGAAAAGCTGGAACTTGCCCGTATCGCACCTTTTAATTCCGGTGAGACCTTTGCAAATTACCTTCGGCGATGCCGCTATACGATGGGGGAGGATGATGAAGGCAATCGATACCGCATCCCCAATGGCAGCCGCATCATTACCTCCGATGATATTTTTGACTACATGCTCACTGTGCGCACCAACAACGATGACATTGCGCAGAATAAACGTGAAGCCCGGGAAGATTGGGGCAGACTTCGCTACGGTGAGACAGTAAAAATGCAGGGCATGGAAGATTATGAACTTCTTCGCACGCAGGTCATGGCGCGCAGCCGTTCGGTCTCCCGCCGGCAGTTCATCCGCCGCATGGCAGGACAGGAAGTGGTGCTGCAAAGCAACGGTGAAACCGCCCTTGCCTACTTTGAACAGCGTTTGAAGCCCGACACACTCTACCTTCTGGATGAACCCGAAAACAGCATGTCACCCAAAATGCAGCTGGAACTTGTGCAGATGCTGGAGGAACTGGCACGCTGGTGCGGCTGTCAGTTTGTCATTGCTACCCATTCGCCTTTTGTGCTTTCCATGCAGGGTGCGCGCATCTACGATCTTGATGCAAACCCTGTGGATATCAAGCCCTGGTGGGAACTTGAAAATGTAAAGGTCTATTCTGAATTTTTCAAAAAGCATCAGCAGCTGTTTGAACAGTAACTGCTGCGAAAGGCTGCATATATTGAAGTTGCTGTATTTTTCGGCTATAATGACTTTGCAAAAGTATGCATTATTGCATATGATTTTGTAAGGAGATTCGCAATGAAATATCAGACGGTAATTTTTGACCTGGACGGCACCTTGACCGATTCGGGTGAGGGCATTATCCAGTGCGGCATTTGCACTGCCAAGGAAATGGGCATTGAGATCCCGCCCAGAGAAAAGCTTCTTTTGATGCGCGGTCCTGCGCTGAAGTGGTCCTTCACTACGCTTTTTGATATGACCGAAGAACAGGCATACGAAGCCATCCAGATTTACAGAAAATACTATACCACCGTGGGCCTTCAATACAATGGCGCCTTCGATGGTGTATTTGAAATGCTGGAAACGCTGACAAAGGCTGGTATGCGTGTGTACGTTGCAACGGCAAAGTATCAAAAGCATGCGCGTCTTGTCTGCCGCAAAACGGGTATCCGTCGTCGTCTGCATGGTGTCTTTGGCAGCGGTGATCCAAAAAAGCACGAGGGCAAGGATGCGATCATTGCACGAATCCTCAAACGCTGGGGTGTATCTTCCAACGCTGTTATGATCGGCGATAAGGACATGGATATCATTGCAGGCAAAAAGTGCGGCATCGATACCATCGGCGTCACCTACGGCTATGCTGCAGAAGGCGAGCTGGAAGCTGTAGGTCCCACCCATACCGTATCTTCCATCAAAGAGCTGACTGAGTATCTCTTAGGTTAACACTATGAAAGGCTTGTTTGTAGTATTTGAAGGACAGGATGGTGCAGGCAAAAGCACGCAGATCGCGGCGCTGAAGGCACATCTTGAATCCTGCGGCAGGGAAGTGATCCTGACCCGTGAACCCGGCGGCACGCCCATTGCGGAAAAGATCCGCGAGCTTCTGCTTGATCGAAGCAATGCGGGCATGGATGCGGCATGTGAGGCATATCTTTATGCAGCTGCCCGTGCAGAGCATGTGCAAAATGTCATCCGTCCTGCGCTGGAACGTGGGGCAGTGGTGCTGTGCGATCGCTTTCTTCTTTCGTCCCTTGCCTATCAGGGCTTCGGTCGTCAGCTGGGGGAAGATACCATCCGAAATCTTAATGCACTTGCCATGCGTGGGGTAGAACCTGATTGCACGTTCTATCTTTCTCTTGATCCCGAGGAAGGTCTTTCCCGCATTGCAGCACGGGGCGAGGGAAAAGATCGCATCGAAATGGAAGAAATGGATTTTCATACCCGTGTAAGAAAAGGATATTTGCATTGCGCGTCGAAAGATAGTAACATACACTTATTGGATGCACGGCAAAATGCGCAGACGGTGACGGCTCAGATGCTGGAACTGTTTTCCCACTATTTGAATCCAATGATTGAAAAATAATTTAAAGTCTATTTGCAACAGATGCAATGCATAGAAAGGGGAAACTCGTATGAAACTTATTATTGCAATCGTACAGGACGAAGACAGCCAGAAGTTCATCAGCGAAATGATGAAGAACCGCTTCAGCGTTACCAAGCTTGCTACCACCGGCGGCTTCCTTCGCATCGGTAACACCACCATGATGATCGGTGTGGAAGAAGAACGTGTTGAAGAAGCACTTGGTATCATCGAGCGTATCTGCAAGTCCCGCAAGCAGGTCGTTACCTCTCCTTCTCCCATGGCAGGTACCACCGGCGTGTACATT
>JAGBGW010000173.1 GCA_017935825.1 Clostridia bacterium | reverse complement strand
GTATTTGTGCGCACATGGGGGGACTATGGGTTTGACTCCATGAAAGTGTGTGCCATCCGTCTTGTGACGGCGGTGGCCATGCTTTGGATTGTCTTGCTCGTGACGGGTAAGATCAAAACCCGTGTCAAGCTTCAGGACTTGCCGCTTCTTGCAAGCACGGGTCTGATCGGCGTATTTTCCATGTCGGCGTTGTATCTTTCCACCATCGCAAGTACATCGCTTTCCGTGGCGGCGATTCTTTTGTATCTTTCGCCTGTGATGGTGATGCTGATGTCGGCGGTGTTTTTGAAGGAACGCATCACGCGCCGTAAATTGCTGGCACTGGTGCTTGCCGTGGCAGGCTGTGTGTTTGTGGCAGGTCTTGGCGCGGACGCTCGTGTGAGCTTCTGGGGCCTTGTGACGGGCATCGCCTCTGCGATTGCATACGGTTCCTACAGCATCTTCGGCACCTTTGCACTTCGCAAATACGAGCCGCTGATCGTCACCACTTACGCCTTTACCTTTGCCGCCATTGGCGCTGTGATCGCCTGTAAGCCGCTGGAAGCAATTCAATTGTTCGCCGCCTGTCCCTTGGGCGCAGGCAAGATCGTGGCGCTGAGCCTTGCCACGGGAGCGATTTCTGCAGCCATTCCTTTCTTATTATGTACCTTTGGTCTTCAGCACATGGAGGCAAGCCATGCGGCGATCATCGTCTGCACCGAACCCCTTGTTGCGGCACTTTGCGGCTGGATCGTCTATTCCGAGCAGCTGTCCGCACTGCAGATCGCAGGCATTGTACTGATTTTGGCAGCGATCGTGTTGTTAAACTTAAAACAAAAAGAGAGAGCTTAAAACTCTCTCTTTTTTTATGCATTATTACTTCTGGCTTGCGTTTCTCTTCCATACATGGGGCAGGAAGAGGATCAGCAGGGGGAAGATCTCCAGTCGTCCAAAAAGCATATCCGCAGTTAAAATGACCTTGGAGAAGTTGGAATATGCGCTGTAATTGGATGTGGGACCCACTGCATCCAGACCGGGACCGATGTTGGACAGGCAGGAGACAACGGAAGTGAAGTTGGTCTCAAAGCTGAAGTTGTCCAGACTTACCAGCAGCAGACTGACACAAAGCAGCATCAAATAGGCAAAAAGGAAGATTGAGACACCGCTGACCACGCGCTCGTCCAGGGATTTGCCGTTTAAGCGGATCAATCTGACACTTCTGGGGTGAATGATCTTGTGCATTTCACGACGCAGGGATTTGCATGCGATCACAAGGCGGGATACCTTGATGCCGCCGCCGGTGGAGCCGGCAGAAGCGCCGATGAACATCAAAAGCACAAGGATGGTCTTGGAGAACACCGGCCAGACGTTGAAGTCCACCGTGTTGAAACCTGTGGTGGTCATGATGGATGCGGCCTGGAAGGCGGCGTGATGGAATGCCTCACCGAAATTCTGCATAGCGGGCAGCGTATTGAACGAAATCAAAAATGCCGCAAGGAAGAAGATGCCAAGATATGCCCAAAGCTCTTCGTTTTTTAGAACTTCTTTGAACTGTCGTACGATCAAAAGATAGTACAAAGAGAAGTTCACACCAAACAGCAGCATAAATACCGTACAGACACCCTGACAGAAGGGATTATACGCAGCAAGACCATTGTTGGTCACGCCGAATCCGCCCGTACCTGCCGTACCGAATGCGATACAGAAGCTGTCAAAGGCCGGCATGCCGCCGCAGATCAGGATGACGATCTGCACAAGCGTCAAAATGATGTAGATGATGTAGAGCATTTTTGCGGTCTTCTTCAGCTGGGGCGTCATTTTGCCCACGTCGTAGCCGGGGCTTTCGGCGCGCATCAGATAAAACAGATTGCCCTTGCCGCCGCTTAAAGATACGATGGCAAGCAGGAACACAAGCACGCCCATGCCGCCCAGCCAGTGGGTAAAGCTTCTCCAGTAAAGGAGACTTTTGGGCAGTGCCTCAATGTCGTTTAAGATCGTGGCACCTGTGGTGGTAAAACCCGACACCGTTTCAAACAGGGCATCGAAGAAATTGGGGACAAAGCCTGAAAATACGAAGGGCAGTGCGCCGAATACGGAAATCACGATCCAGGAAAGGGCTGTGATGACATAGCCTTCCATGGCATAGAGGGAACTTCTTCGGGGAGAGAACAGCATCAGCACACCACAGAAACCGAAACACAGCGCAATGGTGATCAAAAAGGCCTGTGCTGCAGCAAACTCCTTGAAAAACAGGGACAGTATCAGCGGCGGAAGCATTGCCACCGCTTCGATCAAAAGCACATAGCTTAAGATACGCAGAATCATTCTTCTGTTCATAAACTACCTCGTTATCGTTCAAACAGGTCACGGAACTGGGAGATATGATGTTCTGCCGTGGTGAATGCGATGATGGTGTCGCCTGCGTTGATGGAATCGGTACCGCGGGGGAAGAGGATGCGGCTGCCACGACGGATGCAGGCGATCAGAACGTTCTTTCTGAAAGGCAGTTCTGCCAGGGTATTGTCAAGATAGGGGGCATCGAAGGGAACGGAAAGCTCCAGTGCTTCCGCCTTGTTATTGACCAGACGGTACACTGCGCGGATATAGTCCATGGAACGGGCGTTGCTCATGGCGCGCACATAGCGCAAAATGGAGTTGGAAGAGTGCAGCTTGGGGCTTATGATGGTCTCGTCATGGATGATGTCGGAGATGGTGTCGTATTCCATACGGTCGACTTTTACCACCACTTTCTTCATGCCCAGCTTGCTTGCCTGCAGCGACATCACAAGGTTTGCCTCGTCAATGCCAAGCAGGAATACGGCTGCATCGGCCTTGCCGTGTATTTCCTCTTCCATCACACCGTGATCGCTTATATCCGCATTGATAATGGATGCCTTGGGCAGCATGTTGGCAAGTTCCGCACAGCGCTCGGGATCGATCTCGATGATGGTGACGCCGATGCCGACGGCAATGAGCATCTTGGCAAGGTGTGCCGCAATGCGGCTGCCGCCCACCAGCACCACGTCGCGAAGACGGGTGTTTTCAATGCCAAGGTATTTGATGAGGGATGCAAGCGTATGTGCTTCTGCAGTGACGTGGATCTTATCGCCCTCTTCGATGATGAAATTACCGGAGGGGATGTACACGTCGTCGCCGCGTTCGACGGCGCAGATCAGAACTTTCAGCTTGGAATCCGTAGGCAGTTCGTACAGTTTTTTGCCGATGAGGGGATTGCCCTTATGGATGGCAAGGGAAACGATCTCCACTCTGCCGCGGGCAAAGGTCTCACGGGAGAGGAAGGAGGGGAACTGCAGGGCGTTGAAAATCTCTCTTGCGGCGGAAAGCTCCGGATTGAGCGTCATGGAAAGACCGAGGGTGTCCTTGAGCATGATCAGCTGTTCGGCATATTCGGTATTTCGCACACGGGCAATGGTGTGCGCGCAGCCCATGGCACGGGCGGTCATGCAGCAGAGGATATTGGTTTCATCCGATGCGGTGACGGCGATGACCAGGTCGGCTTCCTGT
>JAGBGW010000172.1 GCA_017935825.1 Clostridia bacterium | reverse complement strand
TGAACAGTACGATGACGATCACGGGCAGGATGTAAGCCACGTAGAAGCGGAGCCACTTGGGGAACTTCAGGCCCTTGCCTTCGTTTGCTTCTGCAATGAAGTTATCCCAACCCCAACCGTAGCGGCTGGTGCAGAACAGAACGAATACAAGAGAGCCAAGAGGCAGAAGGATGTAAGATACAAGCAGGTCTTCGATGTCCATGATGGCGGTGCCTTCTGCGAAGGGCACGAAGCCGGACCATACGTTGAAGCCAAGTGCGCAGGGCAGGCAAAGGAACGTCATTGCGATGCCGCAGATGAGGCAAGCCTTCTTACGGGACCAGCCGGTAGCATCGCAGGTGCAGGCAACGATTGCCTCGAAAACTGCAACGACGGTGGTCAGTGCTGCAAAGGTCATGAACAGGAAGAACAGGCTGCCCCACAGGCGGCCCAGTGCCATGTTGTTGAAGATGTTGGGCAGGGTAATGAATACAAGGGAAGGACCTGCGCCGGGTTCAACACCGTATGCAAAGCATGCGGGGAAGATGATCAGACCTGCGGTCAGTGCGACGAAGGTGTCAAGGATTGCAACGTTGACGGATTCGCCCATCAGTGCGCGGTCCTTGTTGATGTAACTGCCGAAGATCGCCATGGAGCCGATACCAAGGCTCAGGGAGAAGAAAGACTGATTCATTGCGTTAACGATAACGGTGCCAAGACCGATCTCGCGGACGCGATCCATGTTGGGCTTCAGGTAGAAGGAAAGACCTTCGTTGCCGCCGGGCAGGAACATGCTATTGATGGCAAGCACCACCATGATGGCAAGCAGAGCCAGCATCATCCACTTGGTGACGCGCTCAACACCCTTCTGCAGAGAGAAGGAGCAGATGCCAAAGCCAAGGACAACGACGATTGCCATGTAGCCGATCAATTCTGCAGGGCTGCCCATCATTGCGCCGAAGACACCTGCCACCTGGTCAGCATCCAGGCCGACGAAGGTACCGGTTGCAGTCTTGACGAAGTAGTTGAGCATCCAGCCTGCAACAACTGCGTAGAACATCATCAGTACCACAACGCCAAGATATGCTGCCCAACCGTGGATTCTCCAGGGGCTGCCCTTCTTGGTGAGGGGATGATGCATGTGCACAGGGCTCTTCTGGCTGGCGCGGCCAACTGCAAATTCCATGGTCATGACGGGGATGCCAAGAATTGCTACAAACAGCAAATAAACCAGTACGAAGAAGCCGCCGCCATTCTGACCTGCCAGATAGGGGAACTTCCAGACGTTACCCATACCGATTGCACAACCTGCGCTGAGCAGAATAAAGCCCAGACGGCTGCCCAAACGTTCTCTTTGTTCCATACTTATCCTCCAAAGATAAAAAATATATAAAGCTATTTTATACAATTTTGTATAGAATGGCAATAGGAATTCACTTTTTTGCTTTAATATCCCAAAGAAATTTTTGAATTACAACGTTCATCGTGGGTTTTTGATGCACAATATGGTAAACTGGACGTATCACATCACAGGAGATTCGGCTATGGCAAAACTGGAACTTCTCATCCACAACAAAAACGGCAATACCGATGCACACGTTTTTACCAAAGAACAGGCACAATCCGTGGCGCGGTTTCATCGCACGATCCCCGGCTACTCCCCCACGCCCTTGGTGGCGCTGTCAAATCTTGCATCGTCCCTCAACGTGGGCGCGTTTTATGTGAAAGATGAAAGCAAACGCTTTGACCTGAATGCCTTCAAAGTTCTGGGCGGCAGCTACTGCGCCTGTCAGGTGCTGGCAGAAAAACTGCAGGGTGAGCTTGACCAGATGAGCTTCAAAGACTTCCTATTATATAAGCAGGCTTTAGGGGATGTGACCTTCGTCACCGCCACCGACGGAAACCACGGCCGCGGCATCGCATGGACGGCAAATAAGCTTCGCCAAAAGGCGGTGGTGTACATGCCCTCGGGAAGTTCGCAGGAGCGACTTGAAAACATCCGCGCACTTGGCGCAGATGCCGATATCGTGCCTTACAACTATGACGGCGCGGTGGCACTGGCGGCAAAACATGCCGAGGAATTCGGCTGGACTTTCGTGCAGGATACCGCCTGGGAAGGCTATGAAAAGATCCCCACATGGATCATGCAGGGCTACATGACCATGGGTTTGGAAGCGGTACAGCAGCTGGGCGATGTGCGCCCCACCCACATTTTCCTGCAGGCAGGTGTGGGCGCCATGGCAGGCGCACTGGCGGCGTTCTTCAGCGATTATTACCGCGATGATCCTCCCGTCATCACCATTGTGGAGCCCAACATTGCCGACTGCGTCTTCCGCACGGCGCAGACAGGCAGGCTGCAGACCATTGAGGGCGATCTTCCCACCATTATGGCAGGGCTTGCCTGCGGCACCCCTTGTTCCGTGGGTTGGGAAATGCTGGATCGGTTTGCTTCGGCCTTCGTGCGCATGGACGACTGCGTGGCGGCAAAGGGTATGCGCGTACTGGGCGCACCCATGGGCAGCGACCCCCGCGTGATCGCAGGCGAAAGCGGCGCGGCAGGTGTGGGATGCGCGGTGGAAATTCTGCAAAACGAAAAATTCGCCGAATACAAACAATCCCTTGGCTTGAACGAGAATTCCCGCATCCTTTGCATCAGCACCGAGGGCGACACCGATCGCGCCATGTACCAAAAGATCGTCCACGAGGGTTTGTACCCCTGTTTTGATTGAGTAAATGTTGATCAAACATCCGCAGGGACCGTCGTACCCAAGGGGCAGGCTCTCCCCGACGCCTCCGCAGATGTTAGAACATTATCATGCGTTAGCGGCGGGAGCAAGCCCCCGCCCTACGGAAGCATTCGATGTTATTTCTAACATTTGTAGGGGACGGGTTTCCCGTCCCGCAAAACGTCGGGACGTTACCATTCCTTATCGGCTTCCTGCAAAAGGGAGCCTTTTTTCATCTAAAGTGAGTGTTTCTGCGTTTTTCAAACGTACTATATGTGACCGGTCAAATTCAACAAATCGAGGTGAAAACCTTTTGCAAGATGAAAAACTTCGCTGTGCGGTGATGGAAAAACAGGAAAGCGCCATCGCACAGGTCATGACACAATACGCAAAGCTGCTATGGCGCGTGGCGCAGGCAGTACTTTTGCCTGCAGGCAGTGCGCAGGATGCGGAAGAATGCGTTGCTGACGCGTTTTTATACTTTTGGGAGCATCCCGATCGTTTCGACCCTGCTCGCGGAAGTTTGAAAACGTGGCTTTGCATCATCACGCGAAGCCGCGCGCTGGATCGGCGCAGGCAGCTGATGCGGCAGTACAGCCTTCGGGATGACACAGCGATGATCCAAAAAATCGTCCGTACAACATTCGACCACGACATGCACCATCAGCTGACTTCCGCTATCTGCTCCCTGGAGCCGCTGGATCGGGAGATCATCCTGCGCCGTTATCTGTACGAGCAAAAGCCCCGTGTCATTGCCCTTGCACTGGGTTTATCCGTCAAACAGGTGGACAACCGTCTGTACCGCACAAAGAAAAGACTGCGTTCCATTTTAGATGAAAGACAAGGAGGCTGAACAATGCAGCGGTTTCGCTCTTCCAATTTTTCCAATATTCAAACCATGTTTCACGAAAAATCGGGGGTCGATACAAAACCCCATACCAAGCGGCACAAGGCACAAAAAACGCTTGCGCTGCTGCTCGTAGTCCTACTGAGCGGATTTTCCCTTTCCGCCTTCGGATATGCCAAGTTTTCCACGCTGGCAGGGGACGAATTATCCCTGTATTCCGTGTATCGGGGTGAAGGCGTGGTGGAAATTCATGTGGAAAATCGTTCCTCCACAGATTTGAAGTTTCAGCCACAGCTAAAACTGATGCGCTGGGTGGGTGCACAGGAACTTCCCGCTGATGGAACGGTGGATTTTGAAAATACAAACTTCCCTGCAGGCAGTTCGGGCATTATGCGCATCGATCTGTCCGATGCGTATGACATCGCCATGCTGGAGGAGCCGCTGCAGGATGACTACTATTATTTTGTACTGACCAACAACAATTTCTTGTTTGGACAGGACTGGATGTGTTCCGTCTTTTTCGCCCAGCCCATGATCTCCCCCACAGAACCGATTCAGCCCATCTCGCCTCAACAAGCGGGCACGGCGCTGACCGCACAAATCGAGCCCGGTCTGCAGCACTATTTTGAGCAGGAGACCATTACCGACCCCATGGCGCGCAATCAGATGGTGGATGCCTATTTCGCAGATTGCGCTCAATTGATCCAAAATGCAGACGGACATGTGGTTTCTGCCGTTTCGCCGCTGCTTTTGATCGACGACTCCGACGACCTGATTTACGATGAAAATGTACCCCTCCACATGCAGCGAGGATTGATGGGGCTGCATCAGAATCTTTTAGACGGATTCAACATCCCCGTTGGCGGCAGCTACGACGAACATGCTCTCGTGGTATGGGGATGCATTCCGCAAAACAAAGGTGACATGGATGGTGGTCGGGCAATTCCCCTTTCTTTCATCTTCACCTATCAAAAAAGTGACATTGAAAGTGCGGAAGACTTGGTGTTTATCCGCGGACGATTCCTGACATTTGCGCAACTGGAAGAGCACAAAGTGTATGAGGATTCGGAATTTGTAAGCTACGAGGTAACGCACCTGTTCTACAGCGATCGGGATGCCTACATCGCCGCGATGCTGGCGCAAAATCCCGATGTTTATTTTGATGAATCCATCAAACGCCGTCTGTACAATATGATGGATATTTACACTGATAATGAACGTCTTTCCGAAATGCTGTATATTTACGAAATGCAATAAGTTTGTATTGGTGGATGGTTGTTAAACATTCGTAGGGACCGTCCTCCCGGACGGTCCGCAGACATTGGAGCATTGTCAAACGTTGGCGGGCGGCTAATAGCCGCCCCTACGATGGCGAAGATAGGCGACCTTTCATTTTTCGTTCTTTCTCACATGCAACACGCAGGGACGTCGGGGTCGCCGTCCCCTACGAAATATTTTTCGCACAAAAAAACGGATGCGATTGCATCCGTTTTTATTGTTTTACTTCTTCTTTTTGAATTCCTGCTGACCGCGGGTGCTGCCGCCGTCGCAGAGGATGTCCACAGCTGCCAGGTAGCCGTTGCGCTCGTCGGCGACGGTTGCGATGGCAAAGCCCAGTTCCTCGGGGGTACCCATGCGCTCTTCGCAGGAAAGCTTGATCAGGAAGCCGCCGTGTTCTGCTTCCAGATTGCCCATGTCGGTGGCGATCAGGCCGGGGCTCAAAGAGACCACACGAATGCCCTTGGGGCCAAGATCAAAGGCGCTCTTTGCTGCATACCAGCAGACGAAGTTCTTGGAAAGGCCGTAAGCGAAACCGTTTTTCTCATAAGCGGTCTTTGCCATGTTGGAGCGCTTGATCAGTTTTGCAAGGAACGCTGCCTCATCGGTCTCTGCAAGGGGGTATGCCTTCTTGGGCAGAATGAAGGAAGGCAGAGAATAAGCAGAGTTGGAGGAAATATCGCAGATGACGCTGCCTGCGTGCATGACCTTTGCAAATTCCTGATTGACATAGACCGTGCCCAGCGCGTTGATGCGAAGGATCTTCTCCTGTTCGCCTTCCTTGCCCATTGCGGGGGAAATGCCTGCGGCGTTGATGACGTTTTTCACTTCGCCCAAAGATGCGGCATACTCTGCCAGACGTTTGACGCTTTCGCGGTCAGAAGTATCGCAGGCAAAGGCATATGCCTCATAGCCCAGAGCTTTCAGTTCTTCCACTGCGTTTTCCAGTTTTGCCACGGTTCTGCCGGAAATGACGATGATTTTTTCCTTGGGCATGCACTTTGCTGCTGCAAGACCCATGCCGCTGCCGCCGCCGGTGATGACAACTACGTTTTTCATTGTTGGTTTTCCTCTCTTTCTGTTGCCAAATCCTATTTGAACTTGACAAGTATTTTATATCTTGCTACGATTTTAGCACAACAATTGTCGCATTAACAACAATCAGTTTCACTCCAAATGCTATGAGTGCAACAGTATCGATACTATTTGTATCATTTCCTCAAGGAGTTTTTTATGCAAAAGGAAAACCAACGGATCGCTTTGACCAAACGGCTGCTGCAGGAAGCACTTTTGCGGCTGCTGGAGCAGATGCCTTTGGAAAAGATCAGCATCACCCAGCTTTGCAATGTGCAGGCATCAATCGCGCCACGTTTTATCGCCACTACAGTGTGCCTGCGGATGTGCTGCTGCAGATGCAGATGGACTTCACCGCCCAGCTTCAAAATCGGCACCCTTTGGGAGAAATTGTAAATTTTTCCGCCTACGTGGAAGGCATTTTAACGGATCTGTACCAACATGCGGACCTGATCCGCGTCTTTTTGCGCAACAATGCCACTGCCGATCTGGTACACATGATCAACTACAGCCTGCAATTTATCATTGACCGCTATGCGGCGCCCGACGCGGATACGGACAACGCAAGGCTGCTGTGCGCCTTTTTGACCGGCGGCGGGTTCTACATGCTGCACCAGTGGCTGATGGGTGATATTCAAAAAACACCTGCGCAGATCACGGAGCTGATCATGGGATTTGCCAAGCACCTGTCCAGCAAGAGTAATTTGTGAAGCGATTTGCGGCGGGAGCGTGCCCTTCGGGTATATCCTGCCCTCAAACGCAATTCATTTTCCAAACGTGGCGGTCGAGGCATCGCGTGCCCTTTGGGTAAGCCTCGACCCTACAGATTTTTCCCAAACAAAAAAACGGATGCGTTTGCATCCGTTTTTCTTCTTATTTAATTAAGGCTTTTTTCTTCCAGCCGCCCTGCAGGTAGCGGGCGATGACGATGAACAGGGACAGTGTCCAACCTGCGCAGATGGACCACCAGATGACGGAGGTACCCACGACATGGGCAAAGCCTACGGTGGCGACCAGACGGATGGCGAAACAGAAGAGGGTGACGAAGACGAACCAGCCCATATCGCCGCTGCCCTTGAGGGCGCCGCGGATGACAAGGTACGCCGCGCAGATCGGCATGAACCAGCCGATGGTGGAAATATAGGTGACACCCACGTTCGTGGCAAGTTCCACATCCAGTTCCGTGGTGGAAATAAACAAGCCGATGATCTGTTCGGGGATCAGGATCATAAACGAGCTCATCACTGCCACGATGGTGCAGCAGACGATGAGGGATGCACGCATGCCGGGCCAGATCCGCTCCCATTTGCCTGCGCCGATGTTCTGCCCCACGTAGTTGGAATAGGCGTTGGAGTAGTTGATGGGCACGGTGACCACCAGATTGAAGATGCGGTTTGCCGCCGTGGAACCTGCCGCCACCGCCGCGCCGAAGGAATTGATGGTGGCCTGTACCACCACGGTGCCGATGGACACCACCGACTGCTGCAGTGCGGAGGGCAGTGCGATTTTCAGCATTTTTCCAAGGAGCTTTTTATCAAAATACTCCTCTTTTTCGATCAGCGGAAATTCAAACAGCAGCTTGGGTGCATCGTGCAATGCCAATGTCATCACCACGATTTGGGAAATGGCGGTGGCCGCCGCCGCGCCTGCCACACCCCAGGGGATGACCACGACGAAGAGAATATCCAGTACCACATTGGTAACGGAAGAGATGATCAAGAAAATCAGCGGCGTTCTGGAATTGTCCAATGCCACATACACACCGTTTAATGCGTTATAGATAAAGATGGGGATGCAGCCCACGAAGTACCAGCGGATATAGGTGACCGCCATATCAAGCGATTCGGGCGGTGTGTTGACCCAGGTCAGGATCGGGCGCGCAAAGATCAGCATAAATACGGTGGAAAAAAGTGCCAGCACGCCGCAGAATATGGTGATGGTGGCGGCGCATTTTCGCACCTGCTGTCTTTGTCCTGCGCCGAACAATTGCGCGATGACCACCGAGCCGCCAAGGGAAAGTCCCGTCGCCAGCTGCACGAAGATGGCGGTGATGCTGCCCGCGCTGCCAAGGGCGGCGAGGGCATCGATGCCCAAAGTATTACTGACGATAAGGGTGTCGATGACGTTATACAGCTGCTGAAACAGGTTGGACAAGATCATCGGCACTGCAAACAGCAATATGGTTTTGGCTGGATTGCCTTCTATCAGCGATGTGGTATGGCTCTGTCGCATGAAAACAACCTCGTTTTAATCAGATTCCGTTTTATTGTACCCCCGCCTGTACACAGAGAAAAGAGGTTTCTCCAAAATTTGTGCAAAAAAACAGACAGTTTTTCAACTGTCTGTTTCTCTGTTTTACAGCGGAATGGGACCATGGTAGGTGATGGAATCATCAAAGGCGATCACTGCCTGGAAAATCAGCGACAAGAAAAGTAAACCGAAACCAAAACCCACACCCTTGCCATAGGCTTTTGCAAGGCGGAAGACCAGCATGATTGAAAATACGATATTTGCGATGGGCACAAACAGCATCAAAAACCACCAGCCGTTGCCAAAAGCAATTTTAAACTGCACGTACTCATTGTAAAACGGTACAAAACATGCCCAGCCGGGTTGGGACGCTTTTTTGTACATTTTCCACTGCACAATAAATGCAAACGCCACGATGCCAAGCATTATCAAAAGATAGATCAGCAATGCAAAAATGCCAACCATTGCAAATCCAAGATCCATAAAACACACTCCTTACCTATTCTTACAGCGGAATGGGACCACGGTAAACGGCGGAATCGTCCAGCGCCAAAATGGCACGGAAGATCAGCGGCAGAAGCCAAAGCCCGATGCCGAAGCCTGTGCCTTTGCCAAAGACCTTGGCAAGACGGACATTCAGCATGATGTTGAAAACAAAGCGCGCTACAGGTACAAATTGGATCAAAAACCAAAGACCATTGCCGAACGCGATCTCATAGAGCACATAATCCCGGTAAAAGGGGATCAGACATGCCCAACCGTCCTTACCTGCCTTTTGGTAGATGCGCCAGGCAATAATCACTGTGACGGCAGTAATTAAAATACCAATAAGTGTACAGATCAACTGTGCAAGATAGCCGATCTTACCGATGGTATACCAAATATGCCTTGCATTGCGAAACAGGGAGAAAAACGATTGGATCAGTTCCATACATACTCCTTTTATGACAAAAGGCGCAAATTGCGCCTTTGCCGTAATGTTTTACAGCGTCAGATCTGCTGCTTTTTCGGAAATTTTTACCAGTGCGCTGTGGTCAAGGCTGCCGCAGCCGTCTGCCTGCAGTTCCTTGAGGGCTGCAAGTGCAAGATCGGTGAATGCAACGGGCATATCAAGTGCTGCTGCGGTTTCTGCAACGTTGTTGAGGTCTTTTACATGCAGGTCGATGCGGAAGCCGGGCTTGAAGTTCTGACCGATCATCATGGGAGCCTTTGCTTCCATAACGGTGGAGCCTGCAAGACCGCCGCGGATGGCCTGGAAGACCTTTTCGGGATCAACGCCTGCCTTCTTTGCAAGGACAAGTGCTTCGCCCAGAGCTGCGATGTTGCATGCAACGATAATCTGGTTTGCAAGCTTGGTGGTGTTGCCGCTGCCGACTTCGCCAACCAAAACTGCGGAACCGCCCATGACCATGAGGATGTCATAGATCTTTGCAAAGTGCTCTTCGGGGCCGCCCACCATGAAGGACAGGGTGCCGTCGATTGCCTTGGGCTCGCCGCCGGATACGGGTGCGTCGAAGAAGATGATGTCCTTTGCTGCAAGAGCCTCGCCTACTTCCTTGCTTGCAAGGGGTGCGATGGAGGAAGCATCGATGACGATGGTACCGGCTGCAGCGTGGTTGATGACTGCATCGTCGCCTTCCAGAACAACTGCCTTGACCTGGGGAGAGTTGGGGACCATGGTGATGATAACATCGCTGCCTTCGCAGGTTTCTGCGATGGAAGCGCAAGCCTTTGCGCCTGCTGCTGCAACGTCAGCCACAGCTTCCTTGTTCAGGTCGTAAACTTTCAGCTCATAGCCTGCTTTGATGAGGTTCTTTGCCATGGGACGACCCATGATGCCAAGTCCGATAAAACCGATTTTTTCCATTGGAATTCGTTCCTTTCTGTATTGAAAATATTTTTGGATAAACAAATGTTGGTGGGGATTTATCCCCTCAGTCTGCTGCGCAGACAGCTCCCCTTACAAGTAAGGGGCGCCGATGACGATAGATATTACCAAGCCATATCAAAACTTGCCCAAAGGGCAATCATAACTCGCCAAAGGCGATCGAAACTATAAACTCATAACTGTTCGGATGAAATCCGAACCTTAATCGGGAAGACCGTCGCCGTCCTGGTCGACGAAGTCATTTTCCATGTACTCGCCAACGCGCATGCGGCGCTTTTGCTTTGCTTCTTCCACGTTGCGGTGGATGAGCTCCTTGACACCCTCGGAATCCTTGACGTTTTTGATCTCAAGGGAGGGGGTGGTGGAGTCGCTTGCGTAGAGCATGATGGTACCCACGCCGAAAATGCGCTGACCAAGGCTGCGCTTCAAAGAAATATCGCGGACGCGGTACAGCAGCAGTTCTTCGAAGGTCTGGTTCAGGAAGCCCTTCTTTACAAAGAAGCGGTCTTCGCTCAGGGAATACTTGGTGAACGTCAGCGGCATGCCAAGCCAACGTTTGCGATCACTCCAAAGATACTCGATGGATTTCATGACTTGTGGTTCCTCCTTAAATTTCTTCCGTTTTATTCTTACGACCCATTGCAAGAAGCGGGATGCCGATGGCAAGCACCGCGATCAAGCTGACGGGAACAAGCACCCAGTAGGTCATGCGCATACCGTTTAAGCCCATGGTGTCAAACACATCGATCAGCGCGCCGCCGCCGATGTTGCCCACGGTACGGGCGATGACCACGGAAAACAGTGTCAGCGCAGTCTGTGCGGTGGCCTTGAGTTTCTTTTCCACACGGGAATTGATGTATTCCACCACGCCCACGATCAAAGGCACCAGCATAAGCCCCTCAAAACCGTTGGCGATGACCAGCAATGCCGGGCTATGGCTCAGCGCGGTCAGTGTCCAGCGCATGGCACCAAGAAGGGTGCTGATGACCAGCATCCGATGGATGCCGATCTTCTTCATCAGATTTCTGCCCCATTTAATATGGAAGGGAATTTCCGTCAGTGCCTGTACGGTATTGGCAAGGCCAATCAGTGCGGAGTTGCCGCCCAGTGCCAGCATGTAGGGACCAAGGAAGGTATGACCGTATGCCATGGTGGTGTACTGCACGCAGGTCAAAAGCAGCACAAGCAGGATCTCTTTATCCTTTAATACGTCAAACACGCTGCCTTTTTCACCCTTTTGGCGATAACCGCTTGCCTTGGGCAGGCGGGTGGCCGAATAAAAGACGAAGCAGAGGATCAGAAAATACAGCGGAAAGACGGAATCGGGAAGGCGGTTGAAGATGGCGCCTGCTACCAGCGCCATCACCGCATAGCCGATGGTGCCGCTCATACGGGCATTGCCGTAGTAGCCGCCGTGACGGGAGATGTAATCAAGGGTAATGGTGTCCTGCAGGGGGATGACCGCGTTCTGGAAAGCGGAAAACAGGATCATTGCGCCCGACAGCAGCAAAAGCTTGCTGGTCAGGTCGCCATGGAAGAAGTTGCCCACCAGATAGAACACCACGATGGACAGCATGACACCCGAAAGGACTAAAAGCAAAATGCGGTTTTTGGTCTTTGCCCTGTCCGCCATGCCGCCCCAGATGGGCTGCATAACAAGGCCAACCATGGGCGCGATGCCAAACAGCAGACCGATATGGGATTCGGACATGCCCGCCTGAGAAAAATAGGCGGAGAAGAAGCTGTTGTAGATGGCATTGCCCATAAACAGTGCTGCATAATATATATAGAAGATATTGGGCAGCTTTTCTGTCGTTTTACGATCGTTTGCCATACATTTTTCTCCCCGGTATCAGGCTTACATGGCAAGGAAGAAGCCCGAAAGCGCCGCTGCAGCCACAGCTGCGATCAACATAAAAACGCACATTGCTGCACCAAAATTGGCATAATGCTGCTTTTTGATGCGGGAAAGATTGACAATCGCAGCGCGGAACAGAAAAACTGCCGCCACGATGCCAATGATGCTGATAATCCATTTATACGCTGTAAGCATGTGATTTCCTCCTTATAATTTCATCCGATTCATCCAAAATCAGCGGAACCAGCGCTTGTTGCGGTGGCGTGCGATGCGCTTGCCCTGGGTGCGATGCGCAAGGGGCTCGCCCACTTCGGTGTATTGGTAGTCCTGCTGCTGTACATCCACCACAGGCATCTGTTGGGTACGCTCAAACTTCTCGCGCTCTACCTGTTCTCTTGCAGCGCGCTGCGCAGCAAGATTTTCACGGGCGATGCTGCGGTCCAATTCCGCCGCAATCTCATCCAGCTGGGCGCGGCTTGCACGGGATTCTGCGATCAGGCGCTCCTGTTCGGCGATCTCCGCCTCAAGACGTTCCTGTTCACGGGCAAGGCGTTCTTCTTCGATGGCAAAGTCATCCATCTGTGCTTCTTCCAGCTCGTCGATCAGGGTGTCGTCGAAGACTGCATCGAGATCTTCCTGCGCCGCTTCTTCAAATTCTGCATCAAAGTTCTCGTCAATGTCTTCTTCGAGATCTTCCTCAACGTCTTCTTCTACTGTTTGCGCAGGTTCCTCCTCCGACGTATCGAGCAGTTCTTCCCGATGGGTGGGCAGGGTATCGATCAGATCGTCTACACCATCGATGTAAACATCTTCCACCTCGATTTGATCGTCATACAGCGCTGACACGAAATCCTGCACATAAGAGTCTTCTTCATAGAACTCTTCTTCGTAAGATTCTTCTTCGTAAGAATCCTCTTCAAAGTCTTCCGCAAACTGAACCGTCACTTCGCCATTTGCAAATGTTACATCTTCAATGTGTTCAGAAGATACTACAGAGAAATCATCTGCGTATACAGGAGAATTAGCGATTTCAGCCCAGATATAAATTCTTGGGTTGG
>JAGBGW010000019.1 GCA_017935825.1 Clostridia bacterium | reverse complement strand
GACCAGCAGCAGCATCGGATAAAAAAGCTTCGGCATGATGTCAAATGCGGTAATGGTCAAGCCCATCTCCGTCGCCGCGGAAATGGCCACCAGCATCTGCGCACCATAGGGAATGGCCCCCTGGAAGATGCAGGAGAAGGTGTCCAGGATGGAGGCGCTCTTCTTTGCGCTGATGCCGTAAGTCTTTGCCATCTGCTTTGCGATGGGGTTTGCCATGACGATGGCAACGGTGTTGTTGGCAGTTGCAATGTCCATCACGCCAACCAGAAGACCCATGCCCAGCTGACCGCCTTTTTTGCCGCGGAACATCTTCTGGGCAAGAGAAAGCAGTGCATCAAAGCCGCCGAATTCACGGATCAGTGCGCAAAGGGAAGAGACAAGCACGGTGACCAGGATGGTCTCAAACATGCCCGATGCACCGCTGCCCATGTTGGCAAGCAGGCTGGTAGCCTCGGTGGCACCGGTGACAAGCATGATGATGGAGCCGGATGCAATACCGATGAGCAGTACCACAAATACGTTGATACCGATGATGCCGCCGATCAAAACAAGCAGGTAGGGGATGGTCTGTACAAGGTTATATTCACCGATGACAGCGCCGTTGATATTGCTGCTAAAGGAAAGAACAAGGATCAGCACCAGCGTTGCAAGTGCCGCAGGCAGTGCGATCAAAAAGTTCTCACGGAACTTATCCTTCATCTGACAGCCCTGACCGTTGCAGGCTGCGATGGTGGTGTCGGAGATGAAGGAAAGGTTGTCGCCGAACATCGCGCCGCCCATGACGGATGCGATGCAAAGGGGCATGGAAAAGCCGGATGCATTGCCAACAGCCACTGCGATGGGGGTAAGCAGTGTGATGGTGCCCACGGAAGTGCCCATGGCGGTGGAAACAAAGCATGCCACGATAAACAGTACTGCAACTGCAAAGCGGGCAGGAATGATGGAAAGCATGAAGTATGCCACGGATTCTGCAGAGCTTCTGCCCACAACGCCCACGAATGCGCCTGCCACAAGGAAAATCAGGATCATGGTGACGATGTTTTTGTCACCAACACCCGTACCCATGACTTCCAGTTTTTTGTCAAAGGAAAGGGATTTATTCTGCATGCATGCCACAAGCAGTGCGATCATGAAGATGATCACGATGGGGATCTGGTAAAAGCCCATGGAGATGTGCAGTGCGTACTCAAAGATCAGGCCAAGACCAAGGTACAGCACAAGGAATACGCCGATGGGCAGCAGTGCGCGGAAGTTGCCTTTGTTTTCGTTCATGGGGTTCTCCTTGAAAGTTATAAAGTGATTAGGTTTGATCGGTCAGACGGAATACATCCTGAGATTTGCCCAGGATCAGAAGTCGTTCATCATTTTGCAGGATATAACTTGCGCCCGGCATGGCATCGATGTGCCCCGAAGCAGATTCCACTGCAAGAATATTGACACCATATTTTTGCCGTACGTTCAGCGATGCAATGGTATCGCCCACCCAATTGGCGGGAACGGGGATCTGGAAGATGGAGTACTCGCCTGTCACCTGGATGTAGTCCAGAATATGATTGGAAGAAAAACGAACGGCGGTTTTTTCTGCAATGTCACGCTCGGGGAAGACAACTTCATCGGCGCCGTTACGCAGCAGGAATTTCTCCTGCACTTCATCCGTGGCTTTGGATACCACGTACTTTGCACCCAGCTCCTTTAAGAAAGCAGTGATTTCCAGCGATGCCTGGAAGTTTTCACCCACGGTGACAAAGCAAACGTCAAAATCGCTGATACCCAGCGTACGAAGCACCGCAATGTTGGTACCGTCGCCGATCTGGATATCGGATACATAGGGTGCGATACGGTTGACGGCCTCCTCGTCACGGGAAAGTACCATTACGGACAAGCCGCGCTTTACAAATTGAAGCGCCAGGTTTTCGCCGTATTTGCCAAGACCGATGATCAGAACAGATTCAGGTTTCATAAATGTCTCATCCTTTCTGTATTTATCCGATAATGACTGTGCCCACGGGACGCTGCAGAGGAACGGATTCCACCCGCTCTGCCAGTGCAAATGCAAGTGTCATTGCACCCAGCTTGCCTGCAAACATCAGCACACAGATGAGCACTTTGGATAGACTGCAAAGAGAAGGTGTGATGCCCATGGTAAGTCCCACCGTGCCGATGGCGGAGGAAATTTCAAAAAGTCCCTGCATCAGTGTGATGGGCTCGATGGCACAAAGCAGCATGGTGCAGATGATGACCAGCATAAAGTAGATGGCGCAAATCGTCCATGCCCGTGTGACACTTGCTGCATCAAGACGACGCTTGAATACCGTCACGGAGGGTTTTCTTCGCGCCTCAGCCCAAATGCCCAGAATCAAAATGGCAAACGTGGTGGTTTTCATACCACCTGCCGTAGAGGCAGGGCTTCCGCCGATCACCATCAAAATGCACATCCAAAGACAGCCTGCAGGGGAAAGTGTGGAAAGATCCGCCGTGGCGATGCCTGCCGTTCTTGCTGAAACACTTTGGAACATACTTGCCAAAACTTTCGTGCCGAAGTCAATATCAGAAAATGCGGCATTATGCTCAAATGCAAGCAGACCGAGCGATCCAAGAACGATCAAAAGTGCTGAAACGACCAACACAAGCTTTGTGTGCAGTGAAAGTTTCGTCCAGCGGCAGCGGTTTTTCCAAAGGTCATACAGTGCGAAGAAACCAAGACCGCCGAAGATGATCAGCAGCATCAGCACCACGTTCAGATAAACGTGATCGGGGTACAGCAGGAAAGAGGAAAAGGGTACCTGCTCAGGCAGAATATCAAATCCTGCATTGCAGAAGGCGGAAATCGCATGGAAAATGCTGTAGAAAAGTCCTTTTCCCGGGCCGTATTTGGGGACAAAGAAAAAGCTTAACAGCACTGTACCAATTCCCTCGCAGATAAAGGTACAGGCTAAGATGTTGCGTGTCAGGTGCTTTGCGTTTGCATCTTCGCCGCCTGCGCTTTGCCAAAGAAGACGGCGCTGGGTAAGCCCCAGTTTTTTTCCCGTTGCCCAGAACAGCATGGCGACCATTGCCATAAAACCCATACCGCCTGTCTGGATCAAAAGGATGATGACGACCTGTCCGAAAAATGACCAGTGGGTGGCAGTGTCCACCACGATCAGGCCGGTTACACAGGTGGCGCTGGTGGCGGTGAACAGGCAATCCAAAAGCGAGGTGGGTGTGCCCTGTGCGGAAGATATGGGCAGCATCAAAAGAACTGTACCCACGCCGATCAATGTAAGATACACAAGCGCTGCGATTTGAGCGAAGGTGAACTTTTTCTTTTTTAGAAGCATAGGTGAGGAATTGTGCATATGGACCAACTCCTGTTATTGTTTGGAAAGCTTTTTTTCAAGCCGTGCGCGGCGCTTTGCAAGGTCGTCTGCAAACTTCATCTGGCCCATACCTGTTTGTTGAGCACGACAGCAAAGTTCAAGCGCCAGCTTCACATCACGCGTGGTGTGTTCGTGATATTTGCAAAGTTCCATCAGCGCAGGGCAGTAGTCGGGCGTGTGGGAGAGTATTTCTTCCCAGCAGGCAACGGCGGCTGCCATGTCGCTCTTTTTTAAAAGAAGGGACTTTTGCCACATGGAAGGCAGTGACCAAAGCCCATCGGTGACGGAGGAAAAATACTTTTCCGCCATTTGGGGGTTGTTCTGCCGCTGGTAATAGCGACCGATGCTGAAGCGGTCGGCGCCGAATTCGCTCATGGACGGGTCGTCCAGTACGCGGCACATGGCACATGCAAGAAGGGGCATGGAGACGATGTCCTGCCGATTGTGCTCCAAAATATCGGAAAGCAGACTTTCATCACCCGTTCGGATGTAACGGAAATACCGCCCGGGAATTTCTGCGCCATCGATGTCGTCGCTACGTCCTGCATGAAAGATTTTGTCTTCAATATTGGAAAGCCGACAGCTTTCGATGCGCAGTTTGTAGATGCGCCGTGCAGGATGGATCAGGTCGATGTGGGTGTCGGGCACAGACCCATGCATTCTGCAATACAGCATACGGGTCTGGATCAAGGGAATATCGTAGGATTTTCCGTTGAAGGTGACGATCACATCGAAGTTTTGAAAAATCTCATCCAGCTTTTGCAGCAGTGCTTCTTCCGATGCAAGATTCCGCATCAGAAGCTGCCGTACACAAAAGCCGCTGTTTGTATAATACCCAAGCCCCACAAGAAAAGCCTGTACGTTTGCGCCGAACAGACCCGTGGTCTCGGTATCGAGGAACAGCACACGACGGGGATCTAAGTCCATCGCCGCTTCATCGTTTAAGCCGAAGAAGCTTTCCTCATCAATGGACAAAAATTCCTTTAAGGTGTAGTCACCCGTTTTATGGTCAAGCGGATAAAAAAACACATCATCACCAAGCCCGCCCGTCTTGGGTGCTTCGGGCGCGGCGGCTTGGGCGTTCCAATCTTCCGACAGGCTCGCCATGGTCTTGAGTTTATCACGCAGACCTGCCATGTGTTTAACCTCGAACGTGTTATTCCTGAATCATGGAAAGCAGAAGGTTTCGTGCCAGTTCCTTTGCGTTTTCACCTGCACCGGGACCTACGCAGGAGGGGCAGCCGTCTTCGCAGGGGCAGTTGTCAAGAAGATCAAGTGCCTGACGGAAGACCTCGTTTTGCATGTGATACAGCTTTTCGGAAAGACCGATGGAGCCGGGCACTGCATCGTAGACAAATAGCGCAGGGGCATCCGTGAAGGGCTGACGTACCTGATAGAACACCGCGATGTCGCGGGGATCGCACATCAGGAACAAAGGCGCCACGTTGGCCACCAGATTTGCCACACCGGAAAGTGCGGTACCGGTCTCGCTTTCGGAAAGACCTGCAAGACCCTCGGGCCAGGTGTACCAGGACGCCTGTGTGTGCATGGTCATCTCGGGCAGATGGACCTGTCCCCAGCCTACGTTTTCGTGGGTCTCGAACTTGATCTTTTTAAAGACCGTCACAAGGGAATTGACCAATACTTCGCCGTGCATATCAAGACGGTTGGGCATTTCACGTTCGGTGAAGACGTCCAGTACCTTTACATCCACCTGCATGTCCGCATCGGTGTAGTAGTCCACGTTGGTCTTCTTGATGAAGGCCTTGTGCATGGGAAGATCCAGCTTTTGTACCTGATACTGGGTGCCCTCGTGGATGTAGATGGCTTCATCGTGCAGCAGCATGGGCGCGGTGAAGTGATCCATCTCGCCGATGACACGGGGATCGGGATTGGTCACATCGATGATGACCACGTTCTCGTTGGATGCGCTTCGAAGAGAGATATCCTTTGCAGGGAAGGTCTCGCTGGACCAGTGCCAGCGGCCTGCCACGCGCTGCACCACGCCTTCTTCCTGCAGATAGTCAAGTGCTTCCTCGGTGGTGATCACATCGCCGAAGATCTCGCCGTCTTCAAAGGGCAGCTCAAATGCCGCGCACTTCAAATGGCTCATGAAAATGTACAGGTTGTCGGGGTTGATCAGTGCCATTTCAGGGCTCTGATCAAAGAAGTACTCGGGATGGGTGACGATAAACTGATCCATGGGGGAGGAGTTTGCCACCAACATCATGAAACTGGAGGAATTGCGTCTGCCTGCGCGGCCTGCCTGCTGCCATGTGCTGGCGATGGTGCCGGGATAGCCGCAGAGGATGCATGCTTCCAGCGAGCCGATATCTACGCCAAGCTCCAGCGCGTTGGTGGATACAACACCCAGAACTTCGCCCGACTTCAAGCCTTTTTCAATGGCTCTGCGCTCCAAAGGCATGTAGCCGCCGCGATAGCCGCGCACACGATCCGTGCGACCGATGCGGTCGCGGACGAAGGTCTTCAAATAAGTCAAAATGACTTCCACCATCAGACGGCTTCTGGTAAAGACGATGGTCTGGATCTTATTTGCGATCAAAATCGCTGCAAACATCTGCGCCTGGAAGATGGCGCTCTTACGAATACCAAGCTGCTTGTTGACCACGGGCGGATTGTAGAACACGATATCGCGCTGACCCACGGGTGCGCCCGAGCGATCTACCATCACCATGGTTCTGCCCGTGATGGTCTGTGCAAGCTGCAGGGGATTTGCGATGGTTGCAGAGCAGCAGATGAACACGGGGTCACTGCCGTAGAACTGGCAGATGCGCTTCAATCTTCGTACCACATTTGCAAGATGGCTGCCGAAAACGCCGCGATAAGAATGGATCTCATCGATGACCACGTATTTTAAGTTCTCAAAAAGCTTCACCCACTTGACGTGGTTGGGCAAAATGCCCGAATGCAGCATGTCGGGGTTGGTCACCACGATGTTGCCTGCGGTGCGTACGGCGCGGCGGGCGGAAACTGCGGTGTCGCCGTCATAGGTGAAAGCTTTGATGTCGCAGTCCAGATCGCCGATCATGTCGTACAGTTCCGTCACCTGGTCGGCGGAAAGCGCCTTGGTGGGGAAAAGATACAGCGCACGGGCGTTTGGATCGCGCAGCATGTCATTCAAAACAGGGATGTGATAGCACAGGGATTTGCCCGATGCGGTGGGGGTGACCACCACCGTGTCGCGGCCTTTTGCAATGTGCTCCATGGCCTCTGCCTGATGGCTGTAGGGTGCCGCAATGCCGCGCTTTTTGAGCATGTCAACAAGACGTGCGTCCAGATCATCGGGCCACGGTGCGTAATGTGCCTTCTGTGCAGGGATCTGCCGCCAGCAGGTGACATGATCCATCACGGCAGGATCGTTTTTCCACGAATCCAGAATTTGTGTCAGATTCATCGAAGAATCACTCCTTCGTTATTTGCTCGATTAATACTGCTCCACTTCGTGGGAATCGCCAAGGTGCAGGTCCATGAAGGTGGCCTGTTCCATGGCGCGGGCTTCCAGGGCAGCAAAGTCCACGTTTTCTTCGGACTTTCGTACATCCTCGATCTTGGGATGGGTCTTGGGATGACGGGGTACGAATACGGTGCAGCAGTCTTCGTAGGGCAGAATGGAAGTCTCATACGTGCCGATGTCGCGCGCCACTTCCATGATCTCGGACTTGTCAAAGCAGATCAGGGGGCGGATGACGGGCAGGGCGCACACATCGTTGGTGGATGCAAGGGATTCCAAAGTCTGGCTTGCCACCTGACCGATGCTCTCGCCCGTGACAAGTGCGGTGCCGTTGCCTTCGATGGCGATGGCCTGTGCAATGCGCATCATGCTTCTGCGCATGAGGATGGTCAGCTCCTCATCGGGGCACTTTTCGTAGATCTCCTGCTGAATTTCGGTAAAGGGCACGATGTGCAGACGGATGGAACCGCAGTAGTCGGTCAGAAGCTTTGCAAGGTCGATGACCTTCTGGCGGCTTCTTGCGCTGGTATAGGGGGGAGAATCAAAGTGCACAGCATCGATGTGTACGCCGCGCTTTGCGGTCATGTAAGCTGCAACGGGGGAGTCGATGCCGCCGGAAAGCAGCACATAAGCCTTGCCGTTGGATCCTACGGGCATGCCGCCGCGTGCCATGTAGACCTTGGAATAGAGGAAAGCCTTGTCGCGAATCTCAACTTCCAGACGGGTGTCGGGATTTTTAATGTCCACATGCAGGTTTTCGTTTGCGTTCAGCACGGCTTCGCCCACCTTTGCGGCGATCTCGGGAGAACCCATGGGGTAACGCTTGTCGCTTCTGCGTGCATGGACTTTGAAAGAACCTTTTTCGTCTTTCATCAGTTCGCATGCCATTTCACAGATATCTTCAAAGCTGTCCTTGGGCATCTGTACTGCGGGGCAGACGGAATGTACGCCGAAGACGCGGCAGATTTTTTCGATGACCTCGGGGTTATGCTCTGCACCGCGGACGAAATAACGACCGTCGTGACGGCTGACACGAGCACCTTCGTAGAATGCCACAGCCTCGCGGATGCGGCGCTGGAGCATGTTTTCAAAATAGGGACGGTTCTGACCCTTCAGGTGAATTTCACCAAAACGGATGAGGATCAACTTTTCCACGTTTTCCATATCGATCAATTTCCTTTCAGAATTTTTTTTCGGGATTATTATCTTGCTTTGAATCTGCGAAGAAGCGTGACCGCGCTTGCGATCGCCTCCGCCGCAGGGACGATATCGTCTTCAGTATTAAAGATACCGAAACTCAGACGGATGGAGCCGCCGATGTGGCTTTCGGGAACACCCATCTGATCCAGCACGAAACTGACTTTGCGATGCTTGGAGGAGCAGGCAGAGCCCGTTGCAACCAGCACGTCTTTATCTTCCAGCGCATGCAGCAGTGTTTCTGCACGAACGCCTGTGAAACCGACGTTCAGCACGTGAGGTGCGGATTCTTCAGCAGAAGGACCGTTTCTTCTGACACCATCCAAACGGGAAGAAATCTCGGCAAAGAGCTTTTCCTTCAAGCCGCGCATGCGGTCGTTGTCGGCAGGATCCCAAAGTTCCACAGCTTTTGCAAAACCAAGGATGCCGGGTACGTTCTGGGTGCCTGAACGAAGACCCATCTCCTGACCGCCGCCCAGCTGCACGCCGTCCAGTTTTACACCCTTTCGGATGAACAGGAAACCCACGCCCTTGGGACCGTGCACCTTGTGGGCACTGGCGGAATAAAGGTCGATCTTGGTCTTTGCAAGTTCCACGGGCACGCGAAGATACGCCTGCACTGCATCTACGTGAACGTAGGTGTTGGGGTTCTTCGCCTTGACCGCCTCTGCGATGGCTGCGATATCGTTGACGGAACCTACTTCGTTATTGACGTGCATGACGGACACGATGCAGGTGTCCTCGCGGACAGCCTCCGCCACCTGTTCGGGGATCACACAGCCTTTTTCGTTGACGGGAAGAACGGTCACATCAAAGCCCGAACGCTCAAGGAATTCCACCGTACGAAGCACTGCAGGATGCTCGATGGCCGTGGTGATGATGTGATTGAAATGGGCACGTCGTGCGTTGGCTGCGCCGATGATGGAAAGGTTATCGCCCTCCGTACCGCCGCCTGTAAATACTACAGTGCCTGCCTGTGCACCGCCAATGGAGCGAAGCACCGTGCGCCGTGCGCCATCAAGCGCCTTTTCCACATCAAGCGCCTGTGCATAAGCTGCAGAAGGGTTGATCCAGAACTTTTGCATTGCATCGTTCACCGTTTCGATGACTTCTGCTCTTGCATGGGTGGTGGCGCTGTTATCCAGATAGATCATTGTCTTTGCCTCTCATTTTTACATAAAAGTACATCTATCATATTACCACATTTGGCGGCTATACGATAGATGGAAAATCTGTATGTCGTTTGAAATTTGTGTGATCAAAGCTGTATTGGATGCAAATGAAAGATTAATTTGACAGCTCTTGTTTTACTGTCTTATAATGCTTCAAACCAAAATAATGATGAAATGAAACTATGTGAAAGGGGTAGTTCTCGTGCGCATTTTTGAATGTACGGATTCGCTTTTGCCTTTGATGGATGGTGTGGGGCGTGTTGTGGTCAATTATTGCGATATTTTAAGCAGACACGGTCATGAAGTTTATGCAATCTGCCCGATGCGCGATACGGGGAATCGGGGGGGTCTGACGTATGAAATCGTGGATTTTGCGACCACAATGGGGCTTCCCAAAACACCGCAGTATCAGGCAGGAGTAGCAAGCATCGATCCGCATTATTTGAAACGAATCGATATGATTTGTCCTGACATTGTCCATGTGCATTCGCCTGCAAGTGCAGGCTTGGAAGGAATTCGCTTGGCGCGCAAGTACAATGTGCCTTTGGTAGGAACGTTTCATTCCAAATATTATGATGATATGTATGCCATGACCAAAAGCCGTGCGATTGCACATTTGGGGGCATCCATTGTGGCAGAGTTTTTTGAATGCTGCGATGAAGTTTGGACCGTAAGCGAATACGCGGCGCGGGAGCTGGAAAGTTATGGGTACAAGGGTGAAATCCGTATTGTGAAAAACGGAACGAATCCGAATTTTGCAGAACCTTGTCAAACAGAGCAGGTAAAGGCATTTTTGGACATCAAAAATGAACCGATGTTTTTGTATGTGGGGCAGATCGACAGAAAGAAAAACATTGAATTGACATTGAAAGCCTGCGCGTTGCTGCATGCGCAGGGAGAAGATTTTCGTATGGTATTTGTGGGACAAGGCCGCGATTTGGAACGATTTCAAAAACAGGCACAAAACCTTGGAATATCGGAGCATGTGATTTTCACAGGACATGTGTCGGATCAAAGTTTGCTTGCAGGCATTTATCGAAATGCGCGATTGTTTGTGTTTCCTTCGGCCTATGATACAGCAGGCCTTGTGGTGTCCGAAGCAGGTGCAATGGGAACACCTTCTGTGGCGCTTTTCCAAAGTGCCCCTGCGGAGATCATTTGTGATGGTGAAAACGGTCTGTTGTGCGATGAGTCGCCGGAAAGTCTTGCGGATGTGATGAAACGTGTTTTGCACGATCAAGCAATGACAAAACGCTTGGGAGAGGCGGCAAGGATAACACTGCCCAGGTCGTGGGAGAGCGTGATATCCGAGGCTGAACTGCATTATGAACGATTGATCCAAAGCGGTGCCCAACCGCGGCACAGTGCATTGCAAAGACTTCGGGAAAAAATCCATCACTTGTCTGAAAAATGAGAACAACAAAAGCATCGTTTGATTAATCAAACGATGCTTTTGTTGTTCAGCGTACCAGCAACAGCCCAAGTCCGGCACTTAAAAGCACCACGATGGGGATATTGGCTTTGAATTTCATCAGCACCACACCTGCGATGACGGCGATGACCAGTGCCTGCCAGCAGAAGATCCCCGAAGGGAGGAAGTTGGTCTGCATCAAGGTCAGTGCCGTTGCCGCGATCATGCCAAGGCAGATGGGGCGCACCGAGTGGAGGATATCCTCCATCGTGCGGCTTTTGCGGAATTTCTCCACAAAAATCGCAGCGATCAGACACAGTGTCAGCGATGGCATCATCACACCAAGCGTTGCCGCTGCGCCGCCTGCAAGACCTGCCACACGCATGCCTGCAAAGGTGGCACAGTTGATGCCCAGGGAGCCGGGGGTCATTTCGGCAATGGCGATGATATCCTGCACTTCCTGCGAGGTCATCCAGCCGTTGGTCATCATTTCCTGATTGATGACGGGTACAAGGGAAAGTCCTCCGAAGGAGGAAAAACCGATCTTGATAAAGGAAAAGAACAGTCGAAGGTAGATCATGCTTCTTCCTCCTTATCCTTTTTCTTTGCCATAATGTTGAGGATCAGAAGACCTGCAATGCCGCCGATGATGATCACCACGATGCGGGACAAATTGGTGAAAAGACAAATGCAAAGTGCAAAGATGGCAAGCGCCCAGCTGAGCTTATCCACCAGGGCGGCTTTACGAAGCCGCAGCGTGGCAGACACGATAATGGGCACCACCGCTGCGCGTACGCCGACCAGGGCACGGGCAACGTAGATGTTTTGCGATAATTCATTGTAGCAGAATGTTACAACAACCAGCACGATGAAAGACGGCAGCGCAATGCCCAGTGCTGCAGCAAAAGCGCAGAACACACCGCCCAGCGCGTAGCCAAATTGTACGGAGCAGTTGATGATCATGATGCCGGGCAGGGATTGTGCCACCGAGACCATATCCATCAGTTCTTCATTGGTGAGCCATTTTCTCTTCTCCACAAACTCACGGGTCATCTGGGCGATGATGCTCCAACCGCCTCCAAAGGTGAAAAAGCCGATGCGGAAGAAGAAAAAGAACAAAAGCCACGCCCGGTGGAGAACCTCCACAGGGCGTGACGGACGAGTCGCTTTATGTTGCATCAGATCTCCTGGGGACGTGCAAAACCGTAGGTATCCATCAGCTTATGGATGCGATCCAGGGGGTTGAGCAGGGTGGACAGGGAGCGGTCATGGTTCAAGGTTGCGATGATCAGTGCAAGGTACTTGCTCATGTCAACGTCAACATACCAGGGCTGAGCCAGCAGCTCAGGGCTGCGATAGGTCAGGTTGGTGGAGAAGATCAGGTCGATGATGCCGTCTTTGTATGCCTGCTTGTAGGTCTCAAGACCGTCGGTGAAGAATGCATAGGTGACGGATACGAAGATACGGCGAGCCTTTCTTCTCTTGAGCTCACGGGCAAGGTCGATGACGGATTCGCCGGAGGAGATGATATCGTCTGCAATGAAGATATCCTTGCCTGCTACGTCAGCACCGATGTACTCGTGTGCAATGATGGGGTTGCGGCCGTTGATGATGCGGGTGTAGTCGCGGCGCTTGTAGAACATACCAACGTCCAGACCCAGAACGGATGCAAAGTATACGTTACGGCTCATGCCGCCTTCGTCGGGGGAGACGATCATCATGTGGTCGCGGTCAAGCTTCAGATCGGGCACTGCCTTGAACATTGCCTTCAGCGTCTGGTAGCTTGCGCGAGCGTTTTCAAAGCTCATGGTAGGTACAGCGTTCTGTACGCGGGGGTCATGAGCGTCGAAGGTGATGAAGTTATCAACACCTGCTGCCTGCAGTTCCTGCAGTGCCACTGCGCAGTCAAGGGACTCGCGGCTGGTGTGGCGATGCTGACGTGCCTCATACAAAAGAGGCATGATGACGTTGATGCGGCGAGCCTTGCCTGCAGCTGCGTTGATGATGCGCTTGAGGTCTGCAAAATGCTCGTCGGGAGTCATGGGAACTTTCTTGCCATACAGGGGATATTCCACAGAGTAGTTACCGACATCTACCAGAAGGAAGAGGTCATAACCGCGGATGGACTGACGAATCAGGCCTTTGCCTTCGCCGTTTGCAAAGCGGGGGCAGGATGCGTCCAGAAGGAAGGAATTGCGGTCGATACCGGGGATAGCATGCAGTTCTTCTTCGGGAGCAGTGTTGCGCCAGTCAAGAAGATATTCGTTAATCTTCTGACCCATCTCGCGGCTGGATTCAAGTGCGATGATGCCAAGAGGTGCAACGGGCTGGGTGAGGAGCGGGTCGTGGTGTTCCAGGTGGAATTCCGGCATGATGATGTACGTCCTTTCCGAATGATTTTTGGTTTCAGTGGATAAAAACGGTAAATCTATTTTCGATCTTCCTACGCTTCCTGCGTAAAAGGAAAATGAAAAACAAGCTTAAGCCAATACTTCTTATCCGAATTGGATTTAAAGTAATTTGGCAGGATCATCAAGGGTGCAACCCTTGATCTCATACCGTAAACGGCGGCATGTACGCCGTTTGCGCAGGAAAACTGTGTTTTCCTACATTGCAGAGTTTTGCGCCCGGGAGCCGTAAGGCGACAGGGAAAATCTGCAGGTCTCGACAAAATGGATATTCCATTTTGTCGAATGTTTTTAGGGCATCTGGATGGTCTGCACGTCCAAAATGTTGTAGTTCTGGTCGATGAATGCCACGGTAAGTCCCAGCGGGAAATCGTCCAGATCGCAGGTTGCCATAACGTAGGGGTAGGTCTGCACCACTTCCTCATCATCGGGATAGATGGGGGATTCCACATGCAGGAACACACGGATCAGGTGGTCGGTGTAGTCAATCTGGGAAATGTTGACCGAGTAGCCTGTGGTGGGGCAGGCACCAAGGGATGCAACAAGAAGACCGGTGGAACCTTCCACGACCTCGGGCAGTTCCTGGCTGGTATAGATGTGGTACAGCGAAGCTTCGTCGGCATAGGCATAGCTGCCGGTATAAAGCTCGTAGTCTACCACGGTGCCGGCCTGAGCGAGCATGTCGCTTGTAATACTGGCACGAAGTACCAGCGAAGATGTCTGCAGTGTATCAGTATCCTCCGTAGATGCTCGCTTTTCGGCGGCGATGTCCAGCAGCGCATGGAACACCGGATCAGGTCGGAAGAAGTAGTAACGCATAATGGTGTTGGAACCCTTTTGCTGCGCGATCTGTGCGATGAGCCAATCGTTTGCCTCATCGTAGAAGATCTGCATCTTTTCAGAACCTGCAGATTCCAAAACAATCTGATGAGAAGCACTCAGGTGAATGCTGTAATCCTCTTTAGGGGCGTTGATCTGGCGGCCGCAGGCAATTGCGGTGATAAAGGCGTTTGCCTCGTCGCCTGTCAGGCGGGTGTAAACATCAGCACCGCCGGACATTTCGTCGCGGAAATGGATGACGACATCACAGCCGGTCAGTGCAAGATCAAATTTTTCTACCATGTCCGGAAAGGACAATGTGCCGCAGCCTGATGCAAAAAGCATCGTGCAGACAAGCAGCACGCATATAAAAAAGCGAAAAGCTCGTTTCATTAAATAATTACCTCACAATTGCAGGGATATATTTATTATACTACAAATTGCCGGATATGACAAAGGCAAATCGTCACTTCCTGTAACTTTGTGCGGAATGTTTTCTTATGTACATGCTGTTGAACCTGGAACGTCCTTGGGGTATAATATAGTAGCAAACCGATTTCATAAAAAGGAAGTGCATGTAAAATGTCGGAAAATACGGGTCTTGGACGTAATCTGACCATGATGACGGACTTTTATCAGCTGACCATGATGCAGGGCTACCTGGATAACGGTATGGCTGATAATATCGCTGTGTTTGATATGTTTTTCAGAAAACGCGATGATGGCCAGATCACTTATGCCGTCATGGCAGGTGTGGAGCAGCTTTGCGAGTATATCGAAAATCTGCATTTTACTTCCGAAGACATTGAATATCTCAGAAGCCAGAATGTTTTCAACGAAGCATTTTTGCAGCGTCTTTCCAATCTGAAGTTTACGGGTGAACTTTACGCTGTGCCCGAAGGTACCCCCGTGTTCCCCGGGGAGCCCTTGGTACGCGTTCGCGCACCTCTTTTTGAAGCACAGCTGATCGAGACTGCGCTTTTGAATATCATCAACCACCAGACGCTGATCGCCACCAAGGCAAGCCGCGTGGTTTATGCTGCAAAGGGTGGCACGGTGCTTGAGTTTGGTCTTCGCCGTGCACAGGGTCCCGATGCAGGCAACTACGGTGCCCGCGCTGCCATCATCGGCGGCTGCCGTGCTACAAGCAACGTCCTTGTGGGATCCATGTTCGATGTGCCCGTCAGCGGCACTCATGCCCATAGCTGGGTCATGAGCTTCCCCGACGAGCTTTCCGCATTCCGCGCCTATGCAAAGACCTTCCCCAACGCATGCCTGCTTCTTGTGGATACCTACGATACCCTCAAAAGCGGTGTGCCCAACGCGATCACCGTGTTTAAGGAACTGCGTGCGGCAGGTCATGAACCTCTTGGCATCCGTCTTGACTCCGGCGACCTTGCCTATCTTTCCATCGAGGCAAGAAAGATGCTGGACGAGGCAGGTTTCCCCAAAGCCAAGATCTGTGCATCCAGCGACCTTGACGAAAACGTCATTCAGGACCTGCTGACCCAGGGTGCCCGCATCGACACCTGGGGCGTTGGTACCCGCATGATCACCAGCGATGCATGCCCTGCACTGGGTGGTGTGTACAAGCTTGTGGCAGAATATGTGGACGGCAAGATCGTGCCCAAGATCAAAAAGAGTGAAAATCCTGCCAAGGTCACCAACCCCGGCATTAAAAAGGTATTCCGCATCTTCGACAACGACACGGGTCGCGCACTTGCTGACCTGATTACGCTGGAAGATGAGGTCATCGATGAAAGCAAGGATCTGGAGATCTTCGACCCCATCGATACCTGGAAGCGCAAGACCATCGACAACTACCATGTAAGAGAGCTTCTTGTGCCCATCTTCAAAGACGGTCGTCGTGTGTATGAACTGCCCACTTTGAAGGAAATCTGCGAATATTCCAAGGTGGAACTTTCTGCACTTTGGGATACCTACAGAAGACTGAATCGTCCCCATATCTATAAAGTCGACTTGTCCCAGAAGCTGTATGATATGAAGATGCAGCTGCTGCGGGAGACGGAGAAGTAATTCGTAACAACTATTCGGAGGAACTATGACGGCAACTTTCAGACGGGCGGCATTTGGCTATTCCAAACAGGAAGTCGATGAATACATCGCCCAGCTGCGCACGGAGATCGATACCCTGCGCGCCCAGACTGAGACCATGCAGTCTCAGCTTGACGAACAAAAAGAGCAGATCGAAAAATATCGCGATCAGGAGCGGTATATTTCGGGCGCACTGCTGGATGCGCAAAACCGCGCAGTGGAAATTGAACAGAAGGCACAGGAAAATTACGACCGCGCCATTATGCGCCTTGCGGAAGATTCCAAGCTTTGGGAGGACCGTATCGCACAAAACCGCGAGCGCCTGATCGCACTTGACACTGTGATCGAAAACTTCCTGTCCAACATCCGCGCAGAAGTCGGTGCAGCAAGAAGCAAGACCGGCGACGACTGGAAGACCACGCTGGAAGAGGCCGACCGCATCCTGCTTGCGCAGGCAAGCGAATCTTCAAAAGAAGAAGAAAAAGCGGAAGAATCTGTTGCACAAGCGGTGGAAGTGCCTGTGGAAGTCCCCGAGGAGGATCGCGGCGGTGAGCCTGCAGTGGACCCCCAGGTGGACAGCGATATCCACAGCCTCTACTGGAGATTGAAAAACCTGCAGCAGGGCAATCAGCCCCCGAAAAAAACGGTGGACCCCCGCACGGAAAAGAAGGAAGAGCCTGTTGAAGCTGCTGTCGAGCAGCCCAAGGCAGAACCTGAAAAGCGCGATATGTACATGCCTGCCAAGACCGAGCAGGATCGCCTGACTTCCGTGTTGAGCGAACTTGGTATTCTGGGCGAGAAATAAGCAACATGCGGTGCGGCGTAAAACACGCTGCGCCGCGTTTGTGTGAAGACAAGGAGGAAACTATGCAGAAAGATACTTCTCAGAATTATATTGCACTGACCATTTCCACCACAGAACTTGGTGTGGACCTTTTAAGCGGCGCACTTGAATCTGTGGGCGCAGAAAAACTTGAGATCATCGAAGCACAGGCTGACGTTGTACAGTTTTTGCAGGACAACGCCAAGCACTGGGACTTTGTGGAAGATAATCTGATCGAAGGCTTTGAGGAAAATCCCTCCGTGCGTGTGTATATTCCCGACACCGATGCAGGCGTTGCACTTCGCACCCGTATCGAGGAAAAGCTTGCATGGCTCAAAGCTGAGGACTTCGGCTTTGACATCGGTACCCTTGAAACCAGCGAGTACTACGTCAACAACGAGGACTGGGCAACCAACTGGAGAAAGTACTTCAAGCCCATGGAGATCGGCGATAAGCTCATCGTCTGCCCCGAGTGGGAGCGTGAAAATCTCACCGAAGAACAGCGCACCGTGCTGTACATTGATCCCGGTATGGTGTTTGGCAGCGGCACCCACGAGACCACATCTCTTTGCCTTGAATTCCTCTCCGAGGTCATCAAGGGCGGCGAGCGCGTCTTTGATGCAGGCTGCGGCAGCGGTATCTTGTCCATCGGCGCACTGCTGTTTGGTGCGAAAAGCGCACTGGGTGTGGATATCGATGATGCGGCAGACCGTGTTGCCATGCGCAACGCGGGTTTCAACAACATTGGCTCGGACAAGCTTTCCGTCATCATCGGCGATGTGATCGAGGATGAGGATGTGCAATCTCGTGTTGGCACGGGCTATGACGTGCTTTGCTCCAACATTATCGCAAACGTGGTCATCGCGCTTGGTCAGCAGGCAGGAAAACTCGTTAAGCAGGGCGGCCTTTGGATCGCATCGGGCATCATCCACGATCGCCGCGCGGATGTGGAAGCTGCCATGCTTGCCGCTGGTTTTGAACTTGTGGAAGTCCGCACCAAGGGTGAATGGGTCGCCATCATGGCGAAAAAGGCATAAACTATGCATCGACTTTTTTGTGACGCGCCCCTTGTGATGGGGGAACGTGCGGTGGTCAGTTCCGACGACCTGCATCACGTCAAAAACGTCCTTCGGATGAAGGACGGCGAGACTTTGGCTCTGGTGGACCCCACGGGCGCAACCGCCATGGGTACCATCGATACCAAGGACGGTTTCTGCATCCGCTGCGGCGAGGTAAGTCCTTCCGCTGCGCAGGAAGCAGGCGGAAACATCACCCTCTACATGGGTCTTGCCAAAGGTGATAAGTTTGACTTTGTGGTGCAGAAGGCTGTGGAACTTGGCGCATCGCGCATCGTGCCCGTTGCCTTTGCGCGCAGTGTGGTCAAGATCACCGCAAAAGATGAAGAGAAAAAGTGCACCCGCTGGAATAAGATCGCACGGGAAGCCGCCATGCAAAGCGGAAGACTCTTCCTGCCCGAAGTGACCCGTCCCATGAGTGTGGCACAAGTATGTGCTGACATTGAGGGTATGCATACGCTTGTAGCATATGAACTTGAGAAAAACTGTTCCATTGCAGACGGTCTTGCATCCGTGCCCACCGACGCCCCCCTTGGTCTGATCGTGGGCCCCGAGGGCGGCATTGAAGAACGGGAAGTGGAAGCATTCTGCGCAAGCGGTGCTGTAAGCATTTCCCTTGGCAGCCGCATCATGCGCTGTGAAACTGCGCCGATTGCACTTCTTTCCGTTGCACAGTTTGTCCGCGGCGGCATGGATGCGCGGAAGGAGGAAGTATGAGAACATTTGCCGTATGCGCACTTGGCTGCCGTGTCAACCAGTACGATGCAGAAGCCATGCGCGAACAGCTGCTTTCTTTGGGCTATGAACAGGTGGAGTTTTCTCAGAAGGCGGACGTCTACCTCATCGCCACCTGCACCGTTACCGGCACCAGCGATAAAAAATCCCGCCAGATGATCAACCGCGCCCATCGCAAGAATCCCGATGCACTGATTGTCGCCGCAGGATGTCTTGCACAGCGCGAAGGCGAGGCACTGCTGGAAATCCCCGGCGTGGGTCTTGTCATCGGTTCTTCCAACCGTGCCATGGCAGGCCAGCTGGTGGAAGAAGCTCTTGCAGGTATGAAGAAAAGTGCGGTTGAAGAACTGGATACCGTTTTTGAGCCCCTTGCCATCGGTCAGATGCACGGCAGAACCCGTGTTGCACTGAAAATTCAGGAAGGCTGCGACCGTTTTTGTTCCTATTGTATTATCCCTTACGTCCGCGGTCCCATCAGAAGCCGTGCGTTGGAGGATTGTGTGGAGGAAGCAAAGCGTCTTGCCGCACATGGCGTACCTGAAATCGTGCTGACGGGCATTCACCTGACAAGCTACGGCCGCGACCTTGGCCGTCAGGCGTATCCGGGACAAATGCTGGCAGAGCTTTTGGAACAGCTCAATGCCATCGAAGGTGTGCACCGCATCCGCATGGGTTCTTTGGAACCCAGTGTGCTGAGCGAAGAATTCATGGCTCGCGTGGCAAAACTGGATAAATTTGCCCATCAGATGCACGTGGCACTGCAGTCGGGCAGTGAGACCGTGCTTCGCCGCATGAAGCGCAGTTATACAAAGGAAGGGTATGCCCGTCATATCGACATCCTTCGAAAGTATTGGCCCGATGCCGCCATCTCCACTGACATGATCGCAGGTTTCCCCGGCGAGACGGAGGATGAGGCAAAGGAGACCATCGAGTTTGTACGTCGGATCGGTTTTTCCCATCTTCATGTTTTTCCCTACTCTCCCCGTGAGGGTACCCCTGCCGCTGTGATGGAAGGTCAGCTTTCCACGCAGAAAAAACAGGCGCGTGCGGCGCAGCTGATCGCCGTGGGTGAGGAATTGAAGAAAGCCTATATCGAGCAATTCGACGGCACCGTGCAGGACGTTCTTTTTGAGCGTGAACGTGACGGTGTATATATTGGTAGAACGGGGGAGGACATTGAGGTCGTCTGTGACACCCCTCAGCCCTTTGACCGTCTTGTATCCTGCAAGCTTACTTTGCAAGATGACATAATGCACGCACAAGTGCTTTGATAAAACAAAAAGGAGATTTTTAACATGGACTGCATTTTCTGCAAAATCATCTCGGGCGAAATTCCGTCCCCCCATATTTACGAAGACGATCAGGTAGTCGTCATCAACGACATCAATCCCCAGGCACCCGTGCACATGCTGGTACTGCCCAAAAAGCATGTGGAATCCGTTGCTGCCACCACCGATGAAGACCAGGCTCTGCTGGGTCACATGATGCGCGTTGCAGCCATCATGGCTGAAAAAGTCGGTATCGCAGAAAGCGGCTATCGCCTCATCGTCAACACCGGCCGCGACGGTGCACAGAGCGTTCTGCACCTGCATCTGCACGTCCTTGGCGGCAAGCAGATGACTGAACAAATGGCTTAATCGTTGATGTTTTGCCGTTTGAAAAACTCGCAAAAAGCCGTAAGGAATTTTGCGAAGAGGACGAGCGACGAAATGAATGAAACGGTGAGCTTGCGAAGCGGTGAGTGATATGAAGTCCGCGAGGACGAGGCGGCAAGCAGATGACCGAACAGATGGCATAAGTTTGCTATTTGCTCGAAAAAATTATATTGACACAAACTGACAGAAGTCTTATAATGTGTAAGTGCGCGAAATTCGTCGCACGAACGTCTCAATGAGACAATTTTGGAGTAACACGTGTAAGGGGGTGTAACGGACATGTCGGAAATCCGAGTGGGTGAAAACGAATCTTTGGAAAGCGCCCTTAAACGTTTTAAGCGTAAGTGTGCTCGTGCTGGCGTTATGGCTGAAATCCGCCGCAGAGAGCATTATGAGAAGCCCAGCGTAAAGCGTAAGAAGAAGGCTGAAGCTGCACGTAAGCGCAAGTATTAATCAGATGAAACAAAGACACTGAAAATTCTTTCAGTGTCTTTTTTCATGCAAAAAATCAGGAAGAATTCGTCCAAGCCATGTGCGCATAAACTGCCAAAAGGAGGCGATTTGCATGGCGATGATGACGCGATTCAATCAATTTTTTGATATTCCTGCAGATGCAGCAGGCGACCTGCCGCGTATTACGCTGATTGCACGGCAGACCTTGCTTTTACAGGGTAGACAGAGGTTACTCCTTTGTCAAAGCGAACGTATGGTTTTTGCAACCATGTGCGGCAGGCTTTTTGTGGACGGGGAGGATCTGGTTGTATCCTTTGTCGATTCAGGAGAAACATGCCTTTGCGGTAAAATCGATCGAATCAGTTTTCTTGCCGATGAATTGTGAGGTTGCTTTTGTATGAAATGGCTTCAAATGTGGAGATTTTTGTACGGATATGGTATCATTACAGTGGAGGGGTGTCCAATGGAACGAATATTGGAATCCTTCCGAAAAAAGAACATTCCCCTGTGGAATGCAGTTCGCCTCAAAAACGGCGTGCGATTTTGTACTGCGGCAAATGGGATCGAATTGCTGCAGGAGTTTTGCAGTACGCGTCCCAAGGTAAAGTTTTGTGTGGAACTTTGCGGTGCATTGCGTTTTAAAGCATGGACAAGGCGGCATATGGGATTGTGCTGCATGCTGGCTGTAAGCCTTCTGTCAGCATCCGTTTTTGGACAATTTGTGTGGAAACTGGATCTTTCAGGTGTGCCGGTTGCCGTACAAACACAGGTCTGTTCTGTTTTGCAGGATGCAGAGGTGAAGGTTCCCATTGCAAAACATACGCTGGATACGTCAGCACTGCGGGATCTTTTGCTTTTGCAACTGCCACAGCTTAGCTTTGCCGAGGTTTACGATGTTGGTGTGACACTTTGCATCGACGCGCAGCTTCGCCATGAAATCCCGGTGCCGCCGGATATGTCGGGCGACAGAAACGATCTTGTGGCAATGTGCGATGCGCAGATCATTTCTATCGCTGTTACAAGCGGTACGGCATGTGTGCAGGCGGGCGATATCGTACAAAAAGGCGATATTCTGATTTTGGGGCAGGCGGGACGCGAAGGTTTTGTTCGCAGTGTTCGGGCACAGGGTATTATACAAGCGCAAGTTTTTTACACGGATACCTTTACATTTAAAAAAGATGATCTTTTGATCAAAGACACGGTGACCGATACTGCGCGAAGTCTTTTCATTGGCAAACTGGAACTGCCGCTTCAAAGCTTTCAGGAAGATTTTATTCAATTTGACCAAATGGTATCGCGCCAGTATTTGCCAATGCAGAATATGCAAATGCCTATTTACATTGAAACCACTACACGTACGCGGTTACAGCAGGCGGATACACAAACATTGATTTTCCGTGCGCAGCAATCTGCACTTGCGCAAACCATGCGGCAAATGCATGAAGATGCAGAATTGATCGATACTGATTATGAATACTCTATCCGCGGCGATACAATCGAAATCCGATGTACGCTGACGGCAAAACTTTTACTTGCAACAACACAAGAGGTGCATGCACAATGAGCGAAGTACAGCAAACGAAGGTTGAACGCATTGAAGTTGAATCCATGGATCAGCTTCGTATGCTTTTTGGCAATTACGACGAAAATGCAAAGATCATCTGTGAAGAGTTGGACGTACAGATGGTCACGCGCGAAGGGGAGATCCTGCTTTGCGCAGCGGAGGACAAGCTGGAGCCTGCGCGCATTGTCGTTGAAAAGCTGCTTGAGCTTGCAGCATCCGGCGAGCAGATCGACCGCGGCCGCATCCGCTACGTGGCAGAGCTTGTGCAGGAAGGCAAGGGCGAATCCGTGGGCGAAGCTATGGCGGACGTGGTTGCCGTCACCTACAAAGGAAAGCCCGTCAAGTGCCGCACTGCTGGTCAGAAGCGTTACATTGACGCCATCCGTAAAAATACGGTTGTTCTTGGCATCGGTCCTGCAGGTACGGGCAAAACCTACCTTGCAGTTGCCATGGCTGTCAAGGCATTCAAAAATAAGGAAGTCTCCCGCATCATCCTGACCCGTCCCGCGGTGGAAGCAGGCGAAAAGCTTGGTTTCCTTCCCGGCGACCTGCAAAGCAAGGTAGACCCCTACCTTCGCCCACTGTATGATGCACTGTACGACATGCTGGGTATGGAAACTTACCAGAATTTGTTCGAGCGCGGTGTCATCGAGGTTGCGCCCCTTGCCTACATGCGCGGCAGAACCTTGAACGAAGCTTTCATCATTCTTGACGAAGGACAGAACACCTCCCGCGAACAGATGAAGATGTTCCTGACCCGTCTGGGCTTTGGTTCCCGCATGATCGTAACAGGCGACATCACCCAAATCGACCTTCCTGACGGCAAACCCTCGGGTCTTGTGGAAGCCTGCCGCGTGCTTCGCGGCGTGGACAACATCTCCATCGTGGAACTGACCCACAAGGACGTTGTCCGTCATGAACTTGTCCAGTCGATCATTCAGGCATATGATCGACATGAGAAACGTAGAGAGGAGCGACGCAGATACAATGAAACAAGAACAGACTAAGTCGCTTGGCAAGTTTTTAAAACAGTTAAAGCTGCGCATGCAGATCATTCGGCGCACGCTGATGGGTCAGAATAAGGAATGGGACTGGAAGCTGCTTACCCCTGCGGCAGTGGCGATCATTGTGTCCATTGTACTGATCTTGATGAGCGTACAGCCCAAGCGCTACGACCTGCAGATGGACGATGTTGCACCTGAAACCATCAAGGCCACCCGTGAAATTGAAGATACGGTTTCCACACAGAAGCTGATCGATGAAGCTGTGGCAGCGGTTGACGTGCGCTATACCGAGGACGAGCAGGCAATGGTTGACACCATGAGCGGAATGGATGCCTTTGCGGAATCCTGTCGCATGGTCCGCGAAACGGCCGCCGATGAGGTGGAGCGCTGGCGCCAGCAGGAACTGAACAAGCTGGTCGCTGCGGAACTTGAACGAAATCCCGATTCCGATGTGACGGCGGCAGATTTTACCGTGGACACGGCAGAATTTGTTTATGAGGATTCCTTCCTGCAGAGCCTTGCGCGCATGCTGCCTGCAGGTACCAC
Organism: Clostridia bacterium; assembly: GCA_017935825.1. Taxonomy (GTDB): domain Bacteria; phylum Bacillota; class Clostridia; order Christensenellales; family Maliibacteriaceae; genus RGIG9107. The sequence goes on along the minus strand of JAGBGW010000019.1, from coordinate 2,524 downwards.
CACGCAGCAGGTGCGCTGCATTCTTGATCTTTCCAATGAGGATCTGGAAGTCTACTGCAGAATCCTTACTTCCTGCGTGGAAGCAACCATGAAAACAGGTGTCAAGGAAAGTTTGCTTTCTTCTGCCTATGACACTATCATGGCCGACTTCACAGCAAGTCTTCCTTCTTTGAATGACGACCTTCGCGCCCTTGCACTTTGCGCGGTTCGCCAATATGTGAAGGCAAACCTTCTGCTTGATACCGAAGCTTTGGAAGCTGCACGTCAGCGCGCCATTGAGTCGGTGACCCCTGTCACCTTCAAATCGGGCGAGATCATCGTTGAAGAGGGTAAGCGCATCACCGAAGCACAGTACGAAGTTTTGAAGAGCCTGAATCTTCTTCGAAGCGATCGGCTGGATTGGTCGCTGTATCTTTCCACCATCGGCTTTGTGGTGCTGACTTACGGTCTTCTTGCAATTTATATCGTACAATTCCACCGCACGCTTTTGAAGGACAGAGAGCATCTTTGGATGATCTGTGCTCAGTTCTGCGTGGTGATGATCGTATCCTACCTGTGCCAGCTGGCGGATATCCGCCTTGCACCCGTTGCCGCCTGCGGCATTGTGGTGACGGTGGCATTGCGTGAGCGCATCGGCCTTGCCGTTGCCATCGCCGCATCCTTCCTTGTGGGTATGATGGCAGGCGAAGGTGGACAGATCGTCAATGCCAATACGCTCAATGTCACCCTTGCTACCGCGATCGGCGGCTGCGTCAGCGTCTTCATTCTTCGAAGCGGACATAAGCAGATCCAGCGCGGCACCATGCTCGTGTCCGGTGCGCTGGGCGGCGTGGTCACTGCAGGCATCTACTTCCTTGTGGCGCGCAGTCAGTCCACGGGCAATTACCTGCCCTGCATTGCATACGGCATCGGCTCGGGTGTGCTTTCGGGCATGCTGTGCCTGGGTGTCATGCCCTTCTGGGAAAATCTGTTTGGCCTGCTGACCCCCATGAAGCTGATGGAGCTTTCCAACCCCAATCAGCCTTTGCTTAAAAAACTTTTGATGGAAGCATCGGGCACCTATCATCACAGCATCGTCGTTGCCAATCTGGCAGAGCAGGCTGCCGATGCCATCGGTGCGGACGGGCTGTTTGCACGAACCGCTGCCTACTACCACGATGTGGGCAAGATGAAGCGCCCCGTGTTCTTTAAGGAAAATCAGGTGGGTCCGGGCAATCCCCATGATCATATCTCACCTGACCTTTCCGCGATGATTCTGCGAAGCCATGTCACCGACGGTGTGGCGATTGCAAAGCGCTATCGTATTCCAAGACCCATCCAGAACGTGATCCGTTCCCACCATGGCGATACGTTGGCCGCCTTCTTCTACGGCAAGGCCAGCAAGCTTGCCCAGGAACAGGGCCTGCCGCCCGTCAATGAGGCATCGTTCCGCTATCCCGGTCCTCGTCCCGAGACCAAGGAGGAGGCGGTCATCATGCTTGCAGATACCATTGAGGCAGCAAGCCGCACGCTTCGTGAGCACACCCCCGAGGCAATTCGCGAACTGGTTGAAAAGCTGGTTCGGGGCAAACTTGCGGACGGTCAGCTGGACGCTTCGCCTCTGACGCTTCGCGATCTGGGCATTCTGATCGAGTCCTTCATCAAGACTTTGTCCAGCACTTATCACGAGCGCATCGAGTATCCCGATCTGCCCAAGAGCCCGTCGGCACCTTCCGTAACGGCACAGATCCCCGTACAGCCCGTGCAGGCACTTGTACAGCAGCCGATGCAAAACGTCCAGATCCCGCAGGAATTGCAGGAGGAATAACAATTTGATCCGTATTCAGATCCAAAATCAGCAGGATGACGTTGAAATCACACGTCAGCTGAAAGGTTATATTAAAAAAGGCATCCGCGCGGCACTGAAAGAAGAAGGTTTTACCCGTGGTGATGTGAGCGTTCTGCTCTGTGATGAACAGACCATCCATACCCTCAACCGTGATTTCAGAAATGTCGATGCACCCACGGACGTACTTTCCTTCCCCAACGAGACGGAAGGCCGCCGTCCCCATATCGGTGATATGGCGGTGTACATGGTGCGCGCAAAGGATCAGGGCGAGGAGTTTGGTCACGGCATCCTGCGCGAAACTGCGTACCTTTGCGCCCACAGCGCACTGCACCTTGTGGGGTATGACCATATGACGGAGGAAGAACGTGCCGTCATGCGTGAAAAAGAAGAGAAGGCCATGACTGCCATCGGTCTTCCAAGAGAATAATTTCGTTAGAATCAGGAGTATTTCATGGAAAACGTTTATCGTTCCGGTTTTGTAACGCTGTGCGGTCGCTCCAACGTGGGTAAATCCACGCTTGTCAATGCGCTGGTCGGCGAAAAAGTATCCATCGTGTCGCCCAAGGCACAGACCACACGCACCAACCTTCGCGGTGTTGTCACCCGTGAGGGGTATCAGATGGTTTTGATCGACACCCCCGGCCTTCATACCGCACACACCAAGCTTGGTGAGTTTATGGTCAAAGAGGCAAGCGG
>JAGBGW010000171.1 GCA_017935825.1 Clostridia bacterium | reverse complement strand
CATCACCCAGGCAATCGACGAGGGCGTTCAGATCCCGCTTCTTGCAGGTGATACTTGGGAAAGCTCCGTTATCCTCAACGCTGCTGAAGGTTCCGACGCACAGGTTTACTGCTCCACCTTCTTCGATGAGAATGACACTTCTTCCACCATCGCAGCTGACTTTGTTCAGGGCTTCAAGGATTTCCTTAACTCCGACGCACAGAACCTGACCAACAACGGCGACAACGATATCGTTGCTGCAGTTTCCGCACTTGGTTACGATGCATACATGGTTGCTATCGAGGCAATCAAGGCAGCAGGTTCCTCCGATCCCGAAGCAATCCGTGATGCACTTGCCGGCGTTTCCTACGAGGGCGTTACCGGTGCAATCACCTTCAACGAGACCGGCGATGCAAACAAGGACATGGCTTACATCAAGGGTGTTGACACTGTAAACGTTGCATTCACCTTCATTAAGACCCAGACTGTTGCTGACATCGACTAATTGTCATAGGAATCCATAAAAAGATTGCGCGGCTGGGGCATCCCGTGCCGCGCATTTTTTCCGTATTCTTTTGTCGGTAGCCCGATATCTTTTTATGGCTTTCCTGCACGAACAGGAGGCATCCTTTATGGATTTCATTGTTGCAAATCTGCCGTATCTTCTGACGGGTATTTCCGTCGGCGGTCAGTATGCATTGATTGCAATCGGCTATACCATGGTCTACGGCATCCTGCGCCTGATCAACTTCGCCCACGGCGACCTTTTCATGATCGCAGGCTTCATTATGGTATATGCATCTGCTTCGCTGCCGCTTTATATTTCCCTGCCTTTGGTCATTATTTTGACCGTGGTACTTGGCGTGCTGATCGAGCGCGTGGCTTATAAGCCCCTTCGCTCCGCACCCCGTATGTCGGTTATGATTTCTGCAATCGGTGTATCTTACCTTCTGCAGAACTTTGCATGGTATGTCACCGGCGGCCTTGCAAAGATCTACCCCGAAATTCCCTGGATCAGCGATTCCGTACAGATCGGTCCGGTTTCCACGTCCCGCATTACCATTATCACCCCCATTTTGACCATCGTTTTGATCATCGCACTGGTCGTTCTGATCAAACGGACCAAAATCGGTATGGCAATGCGTGCTGTATCCCGTGATTTTGAAACCAGCCAGCTGATGGGTATTAACATCAACCGTGTTATTTCCACCACCTTTATCATCGGCTCTTTCCTGGCTGCGATCGGTTCCATTCTGTACTTTTCACGTTATACCACCGTTACGCCCACCATCGGTGCAATGCCCGGTCTGAAGGCATTCGTTGCGGCAGTATTCGGCGGTATCGGTTCCATCCCCGGTGCAGTTATCGGTGCATTTATCATCGGTATCTGCGAAAACATCATCAAGGCTCTGGGTTACACCACCTTCAGCGATGCATTCACCTTTGCTCTGCTGATCGTGATCCTGATCTTCAAGCCCACCGGTCTTTTTGGCGAGAAAGAATCGGAGAAGGTATAAGAACATGAGCAAGAAAAAGAAGAATATTATCAATATCTGTCTGCTTGCGGCACTGTTCGTCGTGCTGTTTGTATTGGAACAGACCCTCTCCGGCGGTTCCATGCTGCTGACGGTTCTGAAAAAGGGTGCGATCTATGCATTGATCGCCTGCTCCATGAACCTTTTGAATGGCTTCACCGGTCTTTTCTCCCTGGGTCAGGCCGGCTTCATGCTTCTTGGTGCGTATACCTATGCGATCTTCACCATCCCGGTGGAAGCACGTGCAGACGTATACCAGTACTTTGACGGCGGCATCATCCAGTTTACCCTTCCCGTGATCGTGGCTATCATTCTTGCAGGCATCGTGGCAGCACTGTTTGCATCGCTGATCGGCATGCCCGTTCTGCGCCTCAAGAGCGACTATCTTGCAATCGCAACGCTGGGTTTTGCTGAGATCATCCGCGCGTTTATGATGTTTGAAGGCCTTGGTCCCATCACCAACGGTTCCAACCTTCTGAAAAAATTCCCCACCTTCTCCACGATCCTGTTCCCGTTTGCCGTGGCAGGTGTCTGCATCGCACTGATTGTGATGCTGATTAACTCTTCCTATGGCAGAGCGTTCAAGGCAATTCGTGACGACGAGGTCGCTGCAGAAGCGATGGGCGTCAACCTTTTCAAACATAAGCAGACCGCTTTTGTTATCAGCTCTTTCTTTGCAGGTATCGGCGGCGCACTGCTTGCAATGTATCAGTCCACCGTACAGGCAAATGCTTTCAAGTCTGCCATGACCTATGAGATTTTGCTTATCGTCGTCATCGGCGGCATCGGCTCTATCACAGGCAGCATTCTGGCATCGTTCCTGTACATCGCTTCCAGCGAATGGTGGCTGCGCTTCCTTGACGAGACTGCATTCATCGGCAGCTTCCAGGTACCGCTGCTTCGCTCCGGTTTCCGTATGGTTGTCTTCTCCATCATCATCATGGTCATCGTGCTGTTCTATCGTCAGGGCATCATGGGTACCCGTGAGTACTCACTGGATGCACTACTAAGGTTTTTCAAGAATCTTCCCGCAAAGATCAAGTCCATCGGCAAAAAGAAGAAGGGCGAAGATGCAGCGGCAAGCGAGGAGGTACAGTGATGGCTAAGAATGTACTGAAGCTTGAAAACGTCACCATGCAGTTTGGCGGCGTTGTTGCAGTCAACGATCTTTCTTTGGAAGTCAATGAAGGCGAGATCATCGCCTTGATCGGTCCCAACGGTGCAGGCAAGACCACTGCGTTCAACTGCATCACCGGTGTGTATGAACCCACCAACGGCCGCATCAGCTTTAATGGCGAGACCATGCTGGAGAATTGTCCGCATGGCAAGATGAAGAAGCTGTATGCAGGTACCAACGCCGGCAAGTTCACCAAGGTGATCCGCAAGACCCCTGACGTCATCACCAAGATGGGTATCGCACGTACCTTCCAGAACATTCGTCTTTTCAAGACCATGACCGTTTTGGAAAACGTACTTGTTGCCTGCCATATGTTTGTAAAGACAGGTGTTGTCTTCTCCATGCTGGGTCTTGGCAAGAAGGAAGAAGCCGCTATGCGCCAGCAGGCGATGGAATACATCCGCTTCATGGGTCTTGAAGATGTAGCAGACGAGATCGCAGCCAACCTGCCTTACGGCAAGCAGCGCCATCTTGAGATTGCCCGTGCACTGGCAGCACGTCCCAAGCTGTTGCTTTTGGACGAGCCTGCAGCAGGCATGAACCCGCAGGAAACTGCGGAACTGATGGAACTGATCCGCCGTATTCGCGATGAGTTCAATCTTACGGTCTTCATGATCGAGCACCATATGGATCTGGTCATGGGTATTTCCGACCGCATCTACGTTATCGACTTCGGTAAGCAGATCGCAGAAGGCACCCCCGTAGAGATCCAGAACAATCCGGCTGTCATCGCAGCTTACCTTGGTGAGGAGGAAGAAGCATGAGCCTGATCGAAGTCAGAGATATGAAGGTCCGCTACGGCGGCATCGAAGCACTCAAAGGCGTGTCCTTTGACGTGGAAGAAGGCAGCATCGTTACCCTCATCGGTGCAAACGGCGCAGGCAAGTCCACCACCTTGAAGACCATCGCAGGTCTTGTTAAGCCCGTGGAGGGCACCATTACCTACAACGGCGAGGATATCACCGGTCTGGAACCCCAGAAGCTGGTTTCCAAGGGCATCGTGCTGGTACCCGAAGGCCGCCGCGTGTTCGGCAACCTGTCGGTTTATGAGAACCTTCGAATCGGTGCTTATCTGATCAAAGATAAGGCACAGATTGAAGCCCAGCTTGAGCATGTCTACGACCTGTTCCCCCGACTGAAAGAGCGCTCCTGGCAGCTTGCAGGTACGCTTTCTGGCGGTGAGCAGCAGATGCTGGCAGTTGGCCGTGCCCTTATGGCACAGCCCAAGGTCATCATGATGGACGAACCCTCTCTTGGTCTTGCACCCATCATCGTGCGCGGCATCTTCGACATCATCAAGAAGATCAACGAAGAAGGCACCACCGTTCTTCTCATCGAGCAGAACGCAAACGCTGCACTTCGCGTCGCACACCATGGCTATGTTATGGAGACGGGCAACGTCACCATGGAAGGCACCGGGCAGGCGCTTCTCAACGATACCCGTGTCCGCGAAGCTTACCTTGGTAAAGCAAAATAAACTGTATTTAAAAAGGAAGCAAGTGAATTTCACTTGCTTCCTTTTTTGTTTATACCGATTTAGTACGATGTTAACGGGGCAATAATGGCTTTCAATCAAGTCGTATGCTAAGGTTTTTATATACAATATGAATACATTGGAGGCGATTTATGTTTTGAAAGTTCCAACAAACACGAAGTATCTGTACAATCTTTTTTGTGCATCTGAACCGGCCTTTTCGTATGGCAAACGTCATGTGGAATCGTTCTTGAATGAAAGAAGGTGAACATATGACGAAAACGGAAAAACGAATCCGAATAACTTGTCTGGTTCTTTTTGAAATTTTCGCTGTTGTCACTGCGGCTATGTTGCTGATACAGCAAAAAACAGCCATTGACCAGCTTCCGCTTGCCTGTACAACGATCCTGATGCTGTTTTTGCCCATGCTTGCAGAACGAATCCTGAACTGCAATTTATCCTTGCCATTTTATTTGTTCGTTCTGTTTTATGCGATCGGTCCGATGCTGGGACAGTGCTGGAAACTGTATTATCTGACACGGTGGTGGGATAAAATGCTGCATATTTTTGGCGGCATTACGTTTGCGGTTGTGGGGGCATTTATCTTTGCCAAACTGATGGGACAGCAGGCAAAGCCATGTGTTGTATTTTTTGGCGCGCTTTGCTTTTCTGTGGCGGTGGCTGCTGCGTGGGAGTTTGTGGAGTTTTCGGCGGATCAGTTACTGGGAATGGATATGCAAAATGACACCGTGGTGCAGACCGTGAACTCCTACCTTCTTGGCGTAAGCACAGGCGAAGCGGCAAGTCTATCCAACATTCAAACTGTGACGATCAATGGCACGGCATTGCCTTTTTCAGGCTATCTGGATATTGGGATCATCGATACGATGTGGGACATGATCCTGGAAAGCCTGGGTGCTTTGGCAACATGTGTTGTGATGTATTTTGACCATGGTAAGCATCCGCTTCTTCGGGCAAGGGAGGGATAGCATGGGTTTTCTCTATTGCTGTTTGTTCCTTATGACCAATGCGGTGGTAGGTTTTGTGCTGGGCAGAGTTGTGCCTAAGCGTTGGTTTAACCCTGCGCGCGGGATTTTTCAGTGCTTTCCGTTTGAAAAAGAAGGAAAAATCTATGAAAAACTGGGCATTCGCTTCTGGCAGAATCGGGTGCCGGATATGAGCAAATGGTTTCCTAACCTGATGCCGCCAAAAGCGCTGAAGCAGAATGCTGCACAGCAGCTGCCGGTGATGCTGCAGGAAACCTGCGTGGCGGAAGCGGTCCATCTTTGGGTTGGGATCCTCGGCTTTTTTTGCCTGCATTTTCTGCCCACTCTTGGCGGTGTGATGATTGCGTTGGTACACTTTGTCTTTTTGAATTTACCATTTATACTCATCCAACGCTACAATCGCCCCAGACTGCTTCGCCTGTATCGGACCATGCAAACAAGAAAGGAGAATTATCTTGCGCGTGCTGATTTTGACCTGTGCAACGGGGCAGGGGCATAATGCCTGTGCGCATGCCATACAACAGGTCTTTTTACATAACGGCGTAGTGTGTGATGTGGAAGATGCGCTGCGTTTTACCTCGCAGAAGTTTGCGCAGTTTATGTCGTGGGGACATACGACAATGTATCGTCATGTGCCGTGGCTGTTTGATCGCGGTTATAACTATGCACAAGACCACCAAAAGGTTTTGAAGGAGGACACAGCTGTTCATCATATGCTCACTGCGGGGATACAGCGGCTGCATGACTGTATTCTGCATAATGGCTATGATACTTTGATCTGTACCCATGTGTTTTCAGGACTGCTTGTTGCGCAGATGAAAAAAGAATTCCATACAGTGATCCGAACCGCATTTGTTGCAACGGATTATACCTGTTCGCCCGGAGTGGCTGCCACAGATGCAGATGTGTATTTTATTGCAGATAGCTCTTTGACAGATGAATTTGCTGCGCAAGGTGTGCCCAGAGAAAAAATATCGGCGGTGGGTATTCCCGTTGATACTAAATTCTATTCTTGTTGCGATAGGGAACTTGCAAAAAACAAAGTGGGCGTACAGCCATCGCATGGACATTTGCTTTTGATGTGCGGAAGCATGGGCTGCGGACCGATGGAGGAACTTGCAAAGGAATTCATGCATCGCATGGATAAACAAACGGAGCTTTCCATTGTGTGCGGTACCAATGAAAAACTTTTGAAGAAATTGGATGCACTTGGCGGCAACGATGAAAGGATTCATTTGTACGGATTTACAAATGACATCGATACTTTAATGGACAGCGCAGATATTTATATCACAAAACCGGGCGGATTGAGCACTACGGAAGCGGCAGCCAAAGGCGTACCCATGGTTTTGATTGATGCGGTTGCCGGCTGTGAAACTCCCAATATGGAATTTTTCTTTTCCCGCGGCGGCGCATTGACGGGTAAAACTCCGACAATATTGGCGGATATGGCATGTGTATTGCTGGATGATCCGCTCAGACGACAAGTCATGCGGGAGAATCTACGCTTTGTATGCAATGGGAATGCAGCACAACAAATCTATGATATACTGAACGGAAAATAAAGGACTTAAAAATGGAGAGAGGATATGTTTTATATAATCCGCATGCAGGTGATGGAAACT
>JAGBGW010000018.1 GCA_017935825.1 Clostridia bacterium | reverse complement strand
TACTTGCCGGCTGCCTTGATCTTGGCATAAAGGCGTGCCATCTGGGGTTTGATAAATCTTCTCCAGTGGTCGGGACCCATGATCAGACCCTTTTGCATACCCCAGTCATCGCCGAAGTACACTGCATCGATGTCGTATTCCAGTGCGATGTCGAGGATCTTCAGATAGTGATCGCCGATCTTCTGCATGAAGGCATCCAGCTCTTCAGGGCAGGCGACCATGCTCATCAGTGCATTTTCCATGCCCAGCAAGCTCCAAAGGCGCTCGAACATGACAAAGCCAAAGCCGACGAAGCAGAATTTATCTTCCTTGGTGGCGATCAGGTGCTCATACTCTGCACGCAGGCGAGCTTCATCCACCTCGGGGAATTCGTAGTCGCACTCTTCCAGATCTTCGATCAGGTACTCATCGGGAAGACCGATGTCCTTGTCCACGCCGTTGCGGTTCCATTCCACGCCGTAGATATCGCGGAAATAGCCGGGCTTATCGGGCAGTTCCGTGGGCCAGCCCCAGAACTGGCAGTAGTGCAGACAGGTGCCGAGCTTACTTTCGATGTTGGGGTCACCCGTATACTCGATCATGCTTTCCAGTGCCTGCTGGGTGAATTCCAGATGATAGGGAACGATATCCGTGGCGCGATGCTCCAGCGCCTCGATCACAAGTTCTCGTCTCGTCATGATCCTGTTTCTCCTTATAATTTTTATTTGCAGCACATATGTGCCGTGGTTCGGTGGAAATTTTTCGTAGGGAGCGATCGCGTGCCCTTTGGGTATGCCTTCATCGCTCCGCTGCGGGTCGACGTGGGCGTCGACCCCTACGAGGGTTATTTTTGAAAATCCTTCGCAGCCTCGAAGAAAGCGTCGATGTTCTCCCACTTGGCAATGGGAGGAATGTCGCAGCCGCTGGAAATGAGGAAGTTATCGTATGCGGCGCAATCAGCCATGATGCGGTGGGTCTCCTCACGGATGGAATCCGTGGTGCCGCCCAAAAACTGCTGGGAGGGGCTGACATTGCCCATGATGAGTGCATCGGCAGGCGCGCCGTCGAACATCACTTTCAGATCAATGGCGTCGCCGAAGTGGTATGCTGCAGCACCGAGGGTGTAGATGTCGTCTTTCATATAGGGCGTGTTGTTGCCGCAGTTGTGGTAGATGACGATGAAGTCATCGGTCTGCACTTCATCGATCAGCTGCTTCATATAAGGATGGGAAAATTCCTGCGCAAGGCTCGGGGAAAGCAGACCCACCAGAGGTTCTGCGATCAGCACGCCGTCGGCACCTGCATCGCGATAGGCTTTGCAGTAGTCGATCTGGAACTGCGTCACCTTTTCCATGACGGTGTGCACCATGTCAGGCTCGTCATAGCAAAGGATCATGATCTCACTGACATCCATCAGGCGTCCTGCAAGGGAATAAGGTCCGATACAGCCTGCAAACACGGGGCGGTCGGTGATGAGCGCCTTTGCCTTTTTCAGCGATTCGATGTAAAGACCCGTTCTGCCTGCGCCGACTTCGGGAATTTCCAGTTCGTCTGCCTCGTCCTCATCTTCCACGATGGCGCCGATGACGGTGGGTACCTCGTCGTCACTGACCCGAATGGTGGAGCCGAAGGCCTCCGCCTCAACGGACAGGTCCATCAGGCTTACCGCCGCCGCGGAATCCACACGGTCTGCGATCAGCTTCATGCCGCGGGACTGGAAGTCGGAACTGGCGATCAGTTCTTTTACGCCGATGCCCATAAGCTGCACACAGGGGAAGGACAAGATCGGCATGGGTTTCTTTTCCGGGTTTGCGATCTGGTCGCGCACCCATGCTTTCATATTCATTTCAATCTCCTCCTTAATCAGAAGAAATCGTCGTCACCAAAGAGCATTTGCTCCATGTAATTCTGGTTGAATTTGGGGTTGCCGCCAAGGGAAATGTGGGTGGACTGCGCCGCGATGATGCGGGAGCGTTCCAGGGACGCGGTATCAAGGAGCATCTGCAGCGAACCCGTCAGGGATGCATTGCCGATGACCTGCACTTTTTCCTTCAATTCCCCGGGGATCAATCCGATTTTTGCCGCAGAGTCGGCATTCAAATGGGAGCCGAAACCGCCCGCGATATACAGCGTGGAGATTTCATCGTAGGAAACAGAGGCTTCCTCCAGCAAAGTTTGGATGCCTGCGGCGATGGCGGCTTTTGCCAGCTGCAGTGCGCGGATATCCGCCTGCTGCAGTTCGATGCCGTCTGCAAGGATCAAATCCTCATCCGCCGCGCCCGTTTCGTCGATGTATTCAAGTTCCAAAAATGCTGCAACCGCATCCACCAGACCTGAACCGCAGATGCCCACGGCAGGTGCATTCCCTATGGTGGTGCAGCGAATTTCCTCATCCTCCACACGAACAGAGTCAATGGCGCCCGTCACGGAGCCCACGCCGCAGGAAATGCCTGCGCCTTCAAAGGCGGGACCTGCCGCGGTGGAGGTGACAAAAAGCTTGCCGTCCTTCCACAATGCCAGCTCACCGTTGGTGCCGATATCGCACAAAAGCGCGGTGTCGCGCTTCTCCGTCATGCCGCTTGCAAGCACTGCGGCGGTGATATCCGCGCCGACAAATGCATGCATGCATTTGGGAAGATAGGATCGGATGCCAAGATAGTCCTGCTGTACATCAAAGAGGGTGTCCGCTTCAAAGGGCGATGCGGAAAGGCATTTGGGGTCGCGGGCGTTGAGAAGATAGAGCATGGTGGTATTGCCCGAAAGCACCATGCAGGAGACGGTTTCAACATTTGCATCCTTACAGGCCTGCGACAAAAGATTTTCGATGCAGTCGGCGATCTGCTTTTGCATCAGGTCCCCTTTGCCCTCCATGGCGGCGGAGATGCGCCCCATGACGTCGGCGGAAATGCTCCGCTGGGGATTCATGGCGGATGCTCGGGAAAGGATTTTTCCCGATTCCAAATCCACCAATGCCGCTACCACGGTGGTGGTGCCGATATCCACGGCGGCACCGATGCCCTGACCCATGGGCGAACCAAGGGTAAGGGTGGTGACGTCGGTCTCGATACGGTTTTCGTCGGTGTTTTTCACCATGGTGGCATCGCCCAAAACATGGCACTGGCAGGAAAGCCGCGTGCCGAAACGGATTTCATCCTCCGTGGGGTCGGAGACGTCGCCCGAAATATCAATGGCACATTTGCCGCAGAAGCCGCGCCCCGTGCAGGGGTGGTCGTGGGCGATGCCCATTTGCTGCAGCAAGGTGGACACAAGCGGTGCGCCCGTAAATTCTGTCTTATGGACAACTCCATCCAAAATCACAGTGAAGGTCGGCATAGGCTCACTCCGAAAACAGCACCATGCCAAAATAGGTCACGGTATTTTGTCCGTTGATATAGCGAAGGGACGTATCCTTCACGCTTTGGTAGACGTCCACGCCGTAGCTTTCCAAAGAAGCAAGCGCCTTGTCGGGAAAACGACAGGGCTTGTTTTCGATGATGGTGCAGGTTTCGCAAAGACCGCAGCCGCCTTTTGACAGGTGCAGGTATTCCTCATGAAGAAGTGTGGGCAGAAGGTCGTTGAGCTTCTGGCTCAAAACCGTGTGTACCTTGCCTGCTTCTTCCATTCCCTCGATGTCGAAGCTGTCTTCCAGCTGACCAACGTATTGATAGATCAACACATTGGGGAATGTCCGTGCTTTTTCCATCATTTCGTCGATATCGCCCACGGATGGCGGACACATCCAACACTTTCCGTATTTGCCGCACTGGTTGGATTTGCAAATATCGACAAACTCACGCGACAGAACAAGGCGGTCGGCCGTAACGACCTCCGCCTTATATGCTCCGCTTGAAATTGCGGCATCGATCAATGCCTGCATAGCCTTTAGTTTGCGCAGAATTCCACTGCCTTTTCGGCTGCGCTTGCTGCGTCGGGGGTGTAGGCATCAGCGCCGATCTGTGCGCAGAATGCATCGGTTACAGGTGCGCCGCCAACCATGATCTTGACCTTGTCGCGGATGCCTGCTTCTTCAACTGCCTTGACCACATCAGCCATGACACCCATGGTGGTGGTAAGAAGTGCGCTGCAGCAGATGATCTGGCAATCCTACTCGATGGCTGCCTTGACGTAAGCTTCGGGAGATACGTCGGTGCCAAGGTCGATGACTTCCAGAGCCTTGCCTTCCATCATCATGCGAACAAGGTTCTTGCCGATGTCGTGCAGGTCGCCCTGAACGGTGCCGATGCAGACGCGGCCGGCTGCCTTTGCGCCGTCTTCTGCCAGCAGGGGCTTCAAGATTTCAACGCCCTTGTTCATTGCACGTGCTGCAACCAGAACCTCGGGTACGAAAATTTCGTTGTTCTTAAACTTTTCGCCGATGACGTCCATGCCTGCCAGAAGACCGTCGTTCAAAATCTCCTGTGCGCTGTGGCCTTCGTCCAGTGCCTGCTGTACGAGGGTCTTTACG
>JAGBGW010000170.1 GCA_017935825.1 Clostridia bacterium | reverse complement strand
TTCTTTTTTATGGCGATCTTTGCACAGAACATCGCCGTCGTCATGCACTGCGAAGAGGCCGCACCTGCCATCCGTGCAGCAAGTCCTGCGGTGCTTCTCGGCTCCTGGATGGCGGCACGCCGCGCTCGCTTTCAGGGCATGCAGAATATGGGTGCCATTGCCGCATCCCAACTTGCCGAGCAAGTGGTTCGCCTTGGTGCAGGATTGGCGCTTGCTTCCGTCTTTTCTCCCATGGGTCATGGCATGGGCGCGGCAGGTGCCATGCTGGGCACCACACTTTCCGAACTTGCAGGCTGCATCGTCCTTCGTGTTTTGGGCGACAGTGTACGGGACGGACGATACGATGCAAAGCTTTGCTCGGTCATCCTGCAGCTTGCCATGCCGTTGACTTTGGGCGCCTGCATCCTGCCGCTTTCCTCCGTGCTTGAAAACCTTATGCTGGCTCCCCGCATGGCACTTTTGGGCAAAACCGCCTCGCAGGCACTTTCAGACTACGGCATTCTCACAGGCATGGTGCAGAGCATCTCCACGCTGCCTGTCATGCTCACAGGCACGCTTTCCGCCTGCCTGATGCCCAACATTGCCGCCGCTGCAGCACGACCTGAAATCTGCCGCTATCGGGCAAGACAGGGGGAGACCCTTGCCTTTATTTTTAGCATTGCCATGGGTACGGGGCTTTTCCTCACGGCAGAATCTGTATTGGATCTTCTGTACCCCACATTACAGGGGGAAGACTTGGTGCTTGCGGCAAACCTTCTAAAGATCAACGCAGTATCTGCCATACCGCATTGCTGCGCCATCGCCGCCATGGGTGCCTTGCAGGGACTTGGCAAAACAAAAGCCTGTGCCGCAGCACAAATCTGCTGTGCTTTTTTGAAACTGCCCATTGCCTTTTTCCTTCTTCCCGAAGTGGGCGTGGCAGGCTACAGCATCGCATCGCTTTTGGGCGCAATGCTTTCCTGCATCATCACCACGGTCACACTTCGGCGTACCTGCCGCGGAACACTGCTGACATTTCATACGGTTTTTACCTGTTTTTGCGCAGCGCTTCTTATGATTTGTGCCATCCTTCTTTTGCAACGGATGATGGGATATGATACACTGTCATTGTGTTTTGTCATCATCATCGCATCGGCAGTTTATCTGCTTGGCTGCATGTCCATATTTAAGGAGGAAAAACTATGGGAAAGATCACCGTCGTTGCGCTGGGCGCGGGCGAACCGGGAAAATTGACACTGGAAGCCATTGAACTGATGGAGAAAGCCCCTTGCGTGATCGCACGTACGATGCGCCATGGTGCCATACCGTATCTGCAGGGCAGGGGCATTGTGTTTGAAAGTCTGGATGCCCTCTATGACCAAAGCGAAGATTTTGACCAGCTCAACCGTCTTGCTGCAGAAGAACTGATCAAAAAAGCGGAACAGACGGACCTTGTCTATGCTGTGCCCGGTGCGGCCGATCCCACCGATGAAACCTTGCGTGAACTTTGCGCTCGCGGTGCTATCAGTTATACGGCGGCAGGC
>JAGBGW010000169.1 GCA_017935825.1 Clostridia bacterium | reverse complement strand
CAGTGGAAGATGCATTCCGCTACAGCAAGCTGGTGCTTGCAACCACCACCTACACTGCGGACATCTTCCCCTTCATGCGCGAGTTCATCAACCACCTGACCGAGCGCAATTTCCAGAACCGCACCGTGGCGCTCATCGAAAACGGTTCCTGGGCACCCATGGCGGCAAAGGTGATGCGCGGCATGTTTGAAAAGAGCAAGAACATTACCTTCGCCGACACCACCGTCCGCATCATGTCTGCGCTCAATGATGAAAGTTCCGCACAGCTCAACGCACTTGCAGAAGAGCTTTGCCGGGAATACCTTGCATCCCGCGATGAGACCGCGAATAAGAACGACTTGTCCGCACTGTTCAACATCGGCTACGGTCTGTATGTGGTCACCTCCAACGACGGCAAGAAGGACAATGGTCTGATCGTCAACACCGTTACCCAGCTTACCAACACCCCCAACCGCGTGGGCGTTACCATCAACAAGGACAACTACTCTCACCACATCATCCGCCAGACCGGCAAGATGAACCTGAATGTTCTGTCCCAGGATGCACCCTTCGCAGTGTTTGAGAGATTTGGTTTTGCAAGCGGCCGCAACGTGGATAAGTTCGAGGGATGTGAATCCCTTCGCTCCGACAACGGCCTTGTGTTCCTGCCCCGCCACATCAACTCCTTCCTTTCTTTGGAAGTGGAACAGTATGTGGACCTTGACACCCACGGCATGTTCATCTGCTCCATCAGCGAAGCACGCGTGCTGACCGGTCAGGAAACCATGACTTACACCTACTACCTTGAAAACGTCAAACCCAAGCCCGAAACCGAGGGCAAGAAGGGCTTTGTCTGCAAAATCTGCGGCTACGTCTACGAAGGCGATACCCTTCCCGATGACATCGTATGCCCCCTGTGCAAACACGGTGCAGCAGACTTTGAACCGATCGCATAATTGTGATATAATCGTATCAACCTAAAACCACAACACCAATGATAAGGAGATCGAAACTATGAAGTATGTATGTGACGTATGCGGCTGGGAATACGACGAGGCTGTCGGCGCTGAAGACCACGGCATCGCACCCGGTACCAAGTGGGAAGACCTTGGTGATGACTTTGTCTGCCCCCTTTGCGGCGTAGGCAAGGATATGTTCTCTGAAGCATAAGAACACAAAAAAAGCCGAGCAAACAAGCTCGGCTTTTTTATTTTACTGCAATTTTCTAAAGTACAGACCGTTGGTGCGTTCGCCTTCAAAAGGCTCGCCTGCAAGGTAAGCATGCACCACGCGGCGCACGGCGGCAGGATCTTCCTTTGTAAAATACAAAAGTTCAAAGTCCACATCCGCACGCTTTTTATCTGCGATATAAAGCGGCACGTCGTTGAGCAATACCGTATATCGTCTGTCGCGGCAGGCAATGGTGAAGGAACGACCCGTGCGGTCGGTCATGGTATTGCAGCCCGTGCAGTCCCCACAGCCTTTTTTGCCGCGTGCAGGGCATGCACGCATACGCATCAGCGGCAGGAAACCGTAACCGATATAGCCACGGGGCTTTTCGCCGCCAAGGTGCGGGATCTTCGCCATGGCAAGCTCGAAGGACAGAAGGTTATCGCAAAGACCTGCATCTTCATAGAAGCAAAGCGCGGTGGTGTTGGCGATGTTCAATCCCCAGCCGCCGTGGATGTGCATGTCGTACTGTCTGCCAAGCTCAATGGCATAGATATTGTTTGCCCAGATATGGCTGATGCCAAGGTCTTTGATGCGCTGCAAATCGCGCTGCAGCTTTTCTTCCATTTCGGGGAAACAAAGGCTGGGCAGTTCACAGATCAGCTTGTCACCCAGTTCTTCTGCTACGGATTCTGCTTTCAGAATCTCTTCCATGGGAAGAATGATGTACTCAAATGCATCTTTTTCCCCCATCTGCTTGACGGAAGAAAATCTCGCCCAGTAGGTGCGAGCCTTCGGGGTATAAGGCGTGATCTTTTCCACTTGCTCCACCTGCAATTGGTGAGCAGGTGTGGATGAAAGTTCTTCCAAAAGCTTTGCGGCGCCGTCACGGCGCATGGCGTTGAGCACCGATGCAGGCAGCATCAAGCCATCTTCGATCTTTGCGTCCAGCGATGCAAGGTAGAACGGTGTGTCGCCCAGTTTTTCGAGACTGCGGCGGACGGATTCTTCATCCGTGGGACGCTTCAGTGCCTGCTGCGGCGCCTCACCTGCGATGCAGACGGTCTTGTCGCCTGCTGTCAGCTGCAGCATGGATTCATTCCCATCCATCGTAAATGTGGCCTCAAGGGGCACACAGGGCGTTTCCTTACGGTAAGATGCGGCATAGGTCTTCAGCACATCGTCCGCAGCCACCACGTCTTCCTTCGTGCGGTAACCAAACATGGCGGCATCCCGCTTGCCCGTCAGGTAGCCATCGGTAAAGCCGCTTCTGGAAAACACAGCCTGCAAACCTTTTTTATCGTAGGGCTGACCTGCCAGTGCGTTTTTGCAGGCAGTAACAGCCGCCGCCACGTACTCGGGACGTTTCATGCGGCCTTCGATCTTGAAGGAGGCTACACCCACGTCCGCCAGATCACGGATATGGTCGATGAAGGACATGTCCTTCAGGCTCAGCGCATGGTCGCGGCCGTTCAGACGAAAATCAAGACGGCAGGGCTGTGCACAAAGACCGCGGTTGCCGCTTCGTCCGCCGATCATGGAGGAAAGATAGCAGCCGCCGGAAATGCTCATGCAAAGCGCACCGTGGACGAAGGATTCCGCCTCAATGTCCACGGAGCGGATGATGGTTTCGATCTCTTTCAAAGAAAGTTCGCGCGCAAGCACAAAGCGGTCATAGCCCATATCCTGCAGGAACTTTGCGCCGCTTGCGTTATGCACCACGGTCTGGGTGGATGCATGCAGCGCGATGGAAGGGCATCTGTCGCGAAAAAGCTTCAAAACCGACATATCCTGAATGATGACCGCATCGGCGCCGCTTTGCGCAATCTCCATTGCGGTATCTTCCAGCTGCTCCCGTTCATCATCAGTGACCAAAGTGTTCACCGTGACGTAGGCTTTTACGCCGCGTGCATGGCAATAGGCAACGGCGTCGGCAAGGGAATTCTGGTCAAAATTCTCCGCATTTCGTCTTGCGTTGAAGCCCTTTGCGCCAAGGTACACCGCATCGGCACCGCAGCGCACGGCAGCGAGCAGCTGCTCCATGCCGCCTACGGGCGCCAGCACTTCGGGTTTGATGATGCTCATTTTGCAACTCTCTTTCGAAGGAATTCACCCTCAACCATGGGGATATCACAGGGAATGCGCAGTACCTGCATGGGATGGGGTGCACGATCCTGATATTCGCCATCTTCATTCTGCAAAGATTCGATATGAAGATAGCCCGTCTCGCCCGCGCGTGCGATGGTTTCAAGGGTATCGCCCACGGCAAAGGGACTTCTTTGCTGGACGGTCAGCATACCATCCTCCCAACCCAGAACTTTGGCAGAGAACATGCAGTCGAACACGTCGATGGCATCGTTGGAGTGACCGTGTTTCAATTCGCCGAAATAAAAGCCCGTGGAATAGGGACGATGCTTTGCGCAGGAAAGCTCAGCCTTGCAAAAATCAAGATCGGCGGTCTTATCCATACAGCGGCGGTAAGCATTGACCACGGTGGCAACGTAGTAGGCAGTCTTCATGCGGCCTTCGATTTTGAAAGAATCCACGCCTGCGGCTTTGAGCTGATCCAGATACTCGATCATGCAAAGGTCATGGGAAGAAAGGATCTGGGTGCCCAGTTCGTCCTCCTGAATGGGGAAATACTCACCGGGGCGCTTTTCTTCCTGCAGCACATAGTTCCAGCGACAGGGCTGTGCGCACTCACCGCGGTTGCCACTTCGACCTGCAAGGAAGGAAGAGATGATGCAGCGGCCGGAATAGGACATGCACATGGCACCGTGGACGAAGGTCTCGATCATCAGGTCCTTGGGGGTCTTGGCACGCAGTTCTGCGATCTGATCCATGGACATCTCACGAGCCAGCACCACACGGGCAGCGCCAAGATCGTGGTATGCGCGGGCACTGCGATAATTCTGACAGTTTGCCTGGGTGCTGACATGTACTTCCAGTTCGGGCACGGCTTCCTTGATAGCGCAAAGAAGACCGATGTCTGCCACGATGCATGCATCCGCGCCTGCATCGTACAGGAATTTTGCATAGTCCCCCACGCGGGAAACTTCGTCGTTATAAGCATAGCAATTGACGGCGATGTACGCCTTTTTGCCTGCAGCGTGGACAAGACAAATCGCCTCACGCAGCGTATTTTCATCAAATGCGGCGCGCTTTGCGCGCAGCTGCAGCTGGGGACCGCCCATATAGACGGCATCAGCACCGTAAAGTAAAGCGGCTTTCAAAGCCTCCATATCGCCGGCAGGGGCAAGAAGTTCACACATAAGAATAATGCTCCTTCAAATCGTCATAGATTCACAAGTATATTGTATCATATACCCTACTTTTTTGCGACAAAAACGGGGAGAGATTCTCCCCGCAGCGATGCATTATTTCATTTGATCCAGTATCTTTTTGTAGGGCATCAGCATACCTTCGGTCATCT
>JAGBGW010000168.1 GCA_017935825.1 Clostridia bacterium | reverse complement strand
GGACAGGTCAACTACGTCTACCGCATCACCCCCAAGGAAGCAGTTGCAAGCGCACAGTCGCTGGCAGTTTCCTTCATGCTGGTTGCAAGCGTGCTTGGCAGCCTCATCGGCGGCGTGCTTGTGGATGTGCTGACCACATCCGGTCTTTATTGGTTCCTCTTCGCGGTGGAAGCCTTCGCACTGGTGCTGTTTGTCATCACCTTCCCCCTTGGCAAACTCCTGGGCAAAAAGGAGCCAGACCTTTCCCACGTGATCGACTGACGTTTTGCAGGTGTGAGGTATGAATAAGGTAAGATCCTTCCTTCAGGAAAATTTTTCCCACGATATCATGGTCTACGGCGGCGTGCTGGCGGCATTCTGGGCGGCATACTCCGCCATGGTGCTGATGGCGGCGGCACTTGCCGACCTTGGCTTTTCACCCACCCAGACGGGTACCATCATGTCCGCCCGTTCCATCGTGGGCATGGTCGCCTGCGCCCTCATCGGTAACCTTGCCGACCGCGTGGGCTCTCCCCGAAAGATCGTCATGTTCTGCTCGGTGATCTCGGCTGTGATGTACGCACTGGGTCCCGTGTTTATGTCCGTTGGCAGCGGCATCTGGACGCTGGGCGTGCTGCTGATCCTCATCGCGGCACTGTTTGCGTCTCCCATGCACGGCCTTTGCGACAGCTGGGTCATGCGTGCGGCAGAGGTCAAGGGCAGCTTCAACTATGCAAAGACCCGTTATTTCGGCTCTTTCAGCTACGCAGTTGCCAACATCGTCTATGCCCTCATCAACCGCTATACGGGCAATCACAATTTTACTTTCTACGCATTCGGTCTTCTTTGCCTGCCGCTGATGGCGCTGGCTGTGTACACCAAGCGCGATGAAAAAGAGACCCGCGTGGTGCGCAAGGAAAAGTCCTCCTTCGGTCTTCGCTCGGTGGTGAAGAATTACTATCTTTTGATGTTTTTGATCTGCTACTGCCTTGCATCCATGCCCATGAACGGCTTGACCACCTTCTTATCTTATAAGCTGATCGAGGTGGTGGGTTCCACCGCGCCCATCGGCGTGCTTTCTGTACTGCGCTCCTTTGCGGAAATTCCCTCCCTTCTTCTTTGTGTCTGGCTGATCAAAAAAATCGGCTTGCGCAAGAGCATGGGTCTTGTTATGATATTGTTTACCGTTGTGCAGGTAATGCTGCTGGCAGCACGCGGCATGGGTCTGATCTACATCGCGCTGTTTTTGATCGGCTTCACCAACGGCGGTTACATGGTATGTCAGATTCGCTACGTCCACGCCGTTACCGAGCCCGAGGCACGGGCAACTGCGGTGTCCCTTTGCGTGTCCATGGCGATGATCTCGGGCATCCTTGCAAATTCCATCGGCGGTGTGCTGACCGAAGCCTTCGGCACAGGTGCATACTTCATCTTCTGCGGTGCATGTGTGCTGCTGAGCCTTTTGATCTTCATCATCAATGTGCCCATCGGCAAGCGCCTCGG
This sequence comes from Clostridia bacterium, assembly GCA_017935825.1. GTDB lineage: Bacteria > Bacillota > Clostridia > Christensenellales > Maliibacteriaceae > RGIG9107. Next base: position 4,645 of record JAGBGW010000168.1, on the reverse strand, counting down.
CTTCCCCGTGCCGGAATTCAAATCTCAAATTTAACGTTTTTCAGGTGAATCAACATGCGAACCCAACGCCGTGGTCTTCACGGCTTTCCCCTTTACGGCACCATCGTGCTGCTTTACTGGCTGGGCTATGCAGGCTCTGCATTTTTGTCTGCATTCCTTGCGGAAAATGAGATCCCCGTGGCTGTGGTGGGCGCCATCATGTCCGCCGTCAACTGCATCGGCGTGTTCTCCTCGCCCATGATGGGCAACTGGGCGGACCGCCTGGGCAACCCCCGAAAAGTCTTTTTGACCTGTGCGCTGGGTACGGGCATCACCATGTTGCTGGTACCCTTTGGCATCCGCTATGCGGTGATGGGCTTTTCCCTTGTCATTCCGCTGTACATCTCCTGGGCAATTTTCTGCCGCCCCATGAGCGGTCTTTGCGACGGCTGGATTTTGAACGTCATCGACAATGGCGAAAATTTCTCCTACAGCGCCATGCGAAGAATCGGTTCCTTTGGCTATGCCTTGATGTGCGTTGTGTACTCTGCGGCTGCCAAATGGTACGGCAATTCCGACATCATCTTTTTCATCTATGCGGCGCTTTGCGCGGCGCTTGTGTTCTTCTGCTTCTATGCACGGCGCGACGATGCGCCCGTGAAGCGTGAGAAGGGCAAAAAGATCGGCGTGCGTGCGGTGCTTGGCCACTACCATCTGATCGTGTATCTGATCTGCCACTGCCTGCTGAACCTGCCCATGTACTGCTCCACCACGTTTATTCCCTATAAGCTGATCGAGGTCACGGGCAGCACGGGATCTCTTGGCAATGTCACCGCCTTCCGCTCTTTGGCGGAGATTCCCGGTCTTATGATCGCCGTGTGGCTGATCAAGAAAATCGGTATGCGAAAGAGCCTGTCGCTGGTCATGCTTCTTTTTGCTGCCGTGCAGATTTTGTTCATCGGCGCACAGGGCGTGCCCATGGTGACGGCCGCCATGATCATTATGGGCTGCATCAACGGCATCTTTGTCGGCAGCCAGATTCGCTACGTCCACGAGATTGCACCGCCTGAGGCGGCGACCAGTGCCATCTCCCTTTGCGTGTCCATGGCGCTGATTTGCGCCGTGTTCGGCAATGCTGTGGGCGGCATTCTGGTGGATGCATTCGGCACCATCGCCTACTTCATCTTTGCGGGCGCATCCGTCCTGCTGGCACTTTTGATTTTTGTATTCTCCGTCCCCGTGGGCAAGCGTCTTGGACATCCCCTGCCCGACAACATTCCTAATCTGTAAAGGAGCGTTTGCAGTATGAAAGATTTGCATTCCCGCAAAGTATCGGTGGGCGCATATGCCAAGCATCTGATCGGCCGCATTCCAGAAGGTCAGGTGCACTTTTCCGCCATCGAACTGTTCTACTGGGCGGCATGTGCAGGTACGGCATTTATTGCAGCCTACCTGCAGGAACTGAATTATTCTGCAAGCCTTGTTGGTATCGTTATGGCGCTGATCAACTGCATCGGCATTGTGGCAAGTCCCATCATGGGTTCTTTGAGCGACACTATGGGCTCCCAGCGCCGTGTGTTCCTGCTTTGCGTCATCGTAAGCAGCGTGCTGTTCTGTCTGGTGCCCCTGCTTCGCGGCACCTCCGTGGTGGCAATGACCAGCCTGATCTTGCTGCTGCTTGCCTCCATGTTCTTTAAAAACCCTACCTCCAGCCTGCTTGACAGCTGGGTGGTCAGAACTGTCCACAGAAGACGTACCTTCCAGTACGGCTCCGTCCGCCTGATGGGTTCCATCGGCTATGCCACCATGTGCATTTTCTTTGGCCGCATTGCAGCCAAGACCGGCACGCAGGCGTGGACGTTTGTCTTCTACGCAGTGCTGAATATCCCGCTGATCGTGCTTTGCCTTGTCAATATGGCAGAAGAACGTCGCGATGAAGCACAGCGCAAAGCTGAAAAGGCAGAAGCTGCAAAGAACGCACCTGCAAAGAAGTCGAAAAAAGCAAAGACCGCAGGCGGTCAGAATCCGTTGATCCTGGCACTGAAGAGCTACTACTTCCGCATGTTCCTCATCAGCCATGCACTGCTTGGTCTGACGCTTTACTGCATGACCACGTTCCTTCCCTATAAGCTGGTGGAAATCGCAGGCAATTCCGATTCCCTCGGTCTTGTCATTGCTTTGAAGAGCTACATGGAAATTCCCACGTTCCTCTTTGGTGCCGCCATCATGCGCCGTGTGAACGTGAAAAAGCTGTTCCCCATCTGTGCGGTGGTGTTCTTTGCCGAGCAGACCATCTGCCTGTTCTCCGGTCAGGTGTGGCTTGTGGCCATCTCCATGATGATGCACGGATTTACCTACGGCATGTATCTGACCTGCATGGTCAACTACGTATCCCGTGTCACGCCCCAGGAAGCAAATGCATCCGCTATGACCATCAGCGGCTCGCTGCAGCTGGCAGCAGGCGTTATCGGCTCCCTCATCGGCGGTGTACTGGTTGACAAGTTCGGCGCCAACGGCTACTATGCTATGGCAATGATCCTGCAGCTGATCGCAATGGTGGTGTTCTTCATCGCATATCCCCTTGGCAGAAAACTGGGTCACGAAGAACCCGACCTGTCCAATATGGTGTAAAATGCAAACAAAAAGTCTTCCTTTTTTGGAGGACTTTTTTTGTTTTAATGACATTTCTGCAATCTTGAAAAATACACCTCTACCCAAGCGGAAAACAACTGTGTTATAATCACAGCATCAAATTGAGGTGAGGGATATGAAGCTTTCCCGTTGGAAAAACAGAAGAAAAAAGCCGGACGTGCAGAAGGTATCCGGCGCGATCATCATCTTTGCATTTGTGGAATTGCTGCTGCTTGCAGTGGTGGTGATGCAGTCGGTGATGCAGGATGCATCGTTTTTGTCCGTTCCCCGCCTGACGGCGGCGATAGCGCTGAGTGCGCTGATCGTATTTGACGTGGTCTCTGCCATTTATACTGCCCGCGCACTGCGCCTTTGGCGACAGAATGTGGATGCGGTGCAGGAGGCACTGACCACGGTGGAGAAATTAAACGGTACACTGCGTGCCCAACGGCATGACTTTTTGAATCATCTACAGGTGGTCTCGGGACTGATTGAAATGCAGGAATTTTCCGAGGCATCGGATTATATTCAGCGTATCAGTGGGGATATCCAAAACGTTTCCCGTGTGCTGCGCACCAAAAATGCGGCGGTCAATGCACTGCTGCAGGCAAAATATGCCATGTGCCAAAATCGGGGCATTGCCTTTGATGTGGTGATCCGATCGGCATTGGAGCAGCTGCCCATCGAAGACTGGCAAATGTGTCGTGTGCTGTCCAATTTGATCGACAATGCAGCCGAAGCCATGAAGGAAAAGGGCGATGGCGGTCATGTGCTGCGTCTGGTTTTGCAGGAAGATGCAGCTGCGTTTTATTTCCGCGTGGAGAACAACGGCCCCGAAGTGCCTCACGACATCCTGCCTGCTATCTTCAATGCGGGCATTTCCACCAAAGGAGAGGGACGCGGCATGGGGCTTTCCATCGTGCGGCAGGTGATGCGCTCCTGCGGCGGCGATATTTCCTACGAACGAAATGGGGAATGGACGGTGTTTTCGGGTGTTTTGCCCAAAGCGTGATGCAGCAAAAGCGACATTTGGGCGTGCGGTTTGCGGTTTTGAGCAAAAAATTGTTTTTTGAAACGGATAAATATGCTACGATGAGACTGTAAAAAGAATAGCAAACAGGTTCTTTTACCAATATATAAAGGAGGGACAAAGATGCTTTCCTATCTTTCCACTTTTTCCGTCATCGCAGCGGTGGCACTGCTGATCGGCATCGCACTGGTGGTTTTGGAAATGTTCATTCCGGGATTTGGTCTGCCGGGGATCAGCGGTTTGATTTTGATCGGCCTTGGTATCTTCCTGCAGGCAAAGTCGCTGATAGAGGCGATGCTCCTTTTGGCTGCGGTGGTGGCACTGCTGGGCATTGCGCTTTTCATCATGCTGCTGGTGACCAAAACCAAGGGTTTTAAGCAAAGCCCCATTGTGCTTTCCACCAGCATTCATCCCGAACCTGCTGCGGACCTTGCGTATCTTGTGGGCAAGGAAGGCAAAGTGCTGACTCCGCTTCGTCCTGCCGGGACGGCAGATTTTGACGGTGTGCGGCTGGATGTGGTGGCAGAAGCGGCGTTTGTGCCTGCCGAAACATCAGTTCGTATCATCAAAGCAGAAGGCAACCGCATCGTTGTGCGGCAGATATTTGAATAATCCCGAAAAGTCATGAAAATCATGTAAAGGAGAATCATTATGGGAACTATTGAAACTTTCGCATTGCTGATCATCGTATTGGTCGTATTGGTCTTTTTGATCATCTTCTTCACCTTTGTGCCGCTGGGGCTTTGGATCTCGTCCATGGCAGCTGGCGTACGCGTATCCATCGCCACGTTGGTCGGTATGCGCATCCGCCGCGTGGCACCCGCTCGCATCATCAACCCCGTCATCAAGGGCTTCAAGGCAGGTATTGATGTACCCATTGACAAGTTGGAAGCACACTACCTTGCAGGCGGTAACGTTGACCGCGTGATGAATGCACTGATCGCCGCACAGCGTGCAGATATTCCCCTTGAATTTGAGCGTGCAGCAGCCATTGACCTTGCAGGT
>JAGBGW010000167.1 GCA_017935825.1 Clostridia bacterium | reverse complement strand
GTAGATGCGCATTGCCATAACTTTGTTTCTCCTTCTTCAACAATATTTGATATAAAAATATAGAAAGATGCCCTCATCCGGAGACGAAGGCATCCCTTTCGCGGTTCCACCCCGGTTGATCGGAATTGTCCCGATCCACCTTTAGTACCCTTATCGCGGGTAAGACGCATCGGGCTAACAAGAATCTGCTTCACCCGATGGGACTTGCGAATGCACACGTCGAAGCATTTGGCGCAGGCAGACTTTCAGCCGGCGATCCGCCCTCTCTTTGCCCAAATCATTGCTTTGACTCTTTCGGTCATCGTCCATGTAAAAGTATTTCGTTTTACAGACCTATTATACATAACGCATAATAAAAATGCAACCACGCAAAGTGCCCAATTTCAGGCGTTTTGTGCGGTGGGAAGGGTTTATGTGGTTTTGTGTTATGCAGCGCATGTCCGCAAAGCAGGTCGGTCAACAGGCACGGACGCCCGAGGACGGGCGTCCCTACGGATACGTTAGATGTCAACCAAACGTTTGATTCATACTGTAGGGACGTCGCTCCTGCGGCGTCCGAAAAACGCATGGATAAATGATATGCTTGATAGAAATCAATCCTTCGCAGTCGGCAAAGTTTATCTTCACATTTTACAAACAAGGCGCACGGGATCGTGATGCTGGCCGGTGATCCAGTCCACGTCGTCGGTGAGCCAGTCCATGATCTCCAGCTGACGGGTCTCCCAGGTGATGGTGGCGGCGCGTTCTTGTTCGGTGGGTTCATGGTCGAAGGCGCGCACCAGCTCGCAGTAGCCGAAAATGTAGCCATTGGCAAGCCAGATGGTGAAGTTGCTTTCGGGACCTTCTGCCACTTCATCGCCCCGTGCTTCGATAAGCACATCGTGGCGGCGCTTGTATTCTTCCTCGCAGCCCGATTTGAGCTTCGTTGCAAAGACACGGTGACGGATGAGGGATTTATCCTCTCTGACCACACCGATATTGTGGTACATCAGCGCAAGCGTTTTGGGCGCAGCGAAAAGTTCTGCACCCTGCGGCAGAAATTCCTCCAGGCGATCAAAGCAGAAGCCGTCGGGGTACTCGCCGTAGCAGAAGAGGAAATCCTCGATCGCCCAGACGGAGAAATTCTTTACCCCCGATTCTTTGAGCAGAGGCAATGCCTTATCCCACGCGGACAAAATCGCTTCGTCCGAGGCACTCTTACATTTCAGCACAAAGGGAATCCGTTCCATGACCGTACCTTCTTTCACAGTTTTTCTTTCGCAATTATTGGCATTACTGTAACACAGACAACGTCGGTGCGTAAAGAGGGTTTTTGTCGCGTTTGCGGGCGGCAGATCGGGGCGACCATACAGGTATTTTCTTTCCATCATTCAGCACGGGCGGCGGGAGCAAGCCCCCGCCCTACATTGGTTTCGGTGCGGATTTGATAAAGCTAACACCATCGTAGGGACCGTGCTCCTGCACGGTCCGCAAGCGTTTAAGTATATACCTTCCTGCATCGTTACAGATCCATATACAGATTTTCCAGATCGTTGGTGCGCTGAGAGTAGTTCAGGGCAGGATTGTCGTGATACTGCGGTTTATCGCGGAACTCGCGCTCGTCGGGGCGGCCAGCCTGTGCCCAGTTGCGCAGGATGCCGCGAATGTAAGCGATGGATGTATTGCCCGATTTTACGGCACATTCCACCGCCTTGGAAAGCCAATCTTCACTATATTGTTTGCAGAGTGATGCAAAGTTCTCCCTAACCAATTGGTATCGCTCCCCTGTCAGATCACAATACCTTGACATCAGATTCAAAAACTCTCTTGTCATACCACCATCACCACCCGTCACCTGCTCGGTGCATGCGGATGCACCTGTTTTATTTTCGTTTTGATGTTGGTTTTCATTTATATTTATATTTTCATTTTCATCTTTATCTTTATATTGCATCGTTTGCACTGCATCACTATGCAAATCATGCATTTGCATTTTTTTCATAGTGTCGTCATGAATCTGCGTAGATTCGGTTTCTTGTGCAACGGCTTCTCTGTCTGCCGCCTTGTCCCAGCGTGCCTTTGCCGCTTTACTTCTCGCTTTTTTTGTTTGGGTATATCGTTCACGGTCAATATCAAATTTCTGGGTAATAAAAGCATATGCCATACCCACTTCACCCTGGATCTTTTTCTTTTGACCTGTTTGCTCATATTCCACCAACGCGCGCAGAAGCTGACCAAGTTGTGCGTCGGTTAAATCCTCTACAGCATTGAAATCTTCCAGATATAAAATCACACCGGGTCGACTGTCTTTCAACATACAGACGGTTCCTCCTTTTTTGTACCCACATTACCACGCTCCAACCTGTCCACCAAGTGTGCTGTCGGAGAAATTTGTTACGATCCACAAAAATCCATGGATTTGTGGTATAATAGCCTCCACAACGATGATGTGAAAGGAGCGCATTGCCATGGCCTGGTTTTCCAAAGACGATTACGTGCGCACGCCCTACCGCAGGCGCCGCGCGGCAAATATGCGCAACCTTGTGGTGATTTTACTGCTGGTATTTTCCGTTTTGATTCTGGCACTGCTGGGCGTGCTTGTGATGCTGCCCTCCAACCGCACACTGCCCGACCCCGATTCCTGGGAAATGAAAATTGTGGAAGCGCCCCTTGCAGATGATTTTACCGTCACGGTACTGGCACTGCCGCAAGAGTTTTCGCATGATACCGTGTACTTTGATGCAAGAGCTTACGATGCGCTTTGCAAGATGCTCGCCGATGCCGCTGAGCTTGGCTATACCCCCATCGTTACGCAGGGGTATGAGACGTTCGATCAGGCGAAGGAGAACTTCCTTGCAGAGCAAAGACGGCTTCGTCAATCGGGCTTTTCCGTGACGGAGGCCTATCAGTTGGCAGAGGAAAATGTACCCCACGCCGCCTACAGCGAGTATCGTTTAGGGCTTTGTGTGGACTTTACCTGCGATGAGAATGTGGCGGAGTTTGCCCAATCCCAGTTTTACGACTGGCTTGTCGACTACGCCCATGAGTATGGTTTCATTCCAAGAGGTGATGCACGCACCTGGCGATACGTTGGTACCACCGCCGCAAAGCAGATCAAAAAGCGCGGTGAGACGCTGGAAGAATACGTCGCATACATCCGCGCCGAAATTGCGGAAGAAGAACAAAAGAACAACTGAAGACAGACGGACGGTCGGGTTTGATCGTCCGTTTTTATTTACATTTTAATTGTAGGGGGCGATCGTGTGCCCTTTGGGTGCGCCTACGTCGCCCCGCATACGTTGGGGCTGCACCAAAGGTTTGCGGATCGATGAGGGCATCGATCCCTACGAGGTTGGATTTATATCATAACCCTGTAGGGAACGGGCCATGCCCGTTCCGCAAACGTTTGCGTTCTGTCCTGCGTTTGCGGACGCCGCAGGAGCGCCGTCCCTACGGTGTTTGATATTGATCCACCGCCCAGATCGATCGGGCGTGTTTAGCGTGTACGCGCAAGCGTGTACGATGAACCGTCCCACACATAACAAAAAATTTCACGATACCATACCAAAGCACTTCCTATATATGGTATAATGGGTGCAGCTTGTATTCGTTATTTCTACATAATTTAATAGGAGGATCGGTTTTATGACCCCTTATGAACGTTTGTACAACCGTATGGCAGGTCTGCCTGTGGATCGCGTACCCAATCTGAACATCTTCATGGCGCTGGCGGCAAAGCAGACGGGCGTGAGCTATCGCGAATTTGTGTCCGATTATAAAAAGCTTGTGGCAGGTGTGCTGTGGTGTCAGGAGGCATTTGACATCGACTGCTACTGCGTGGTGTCCGACCCCATGCGCGAGGCGGAAGGTTTCGGCGCAAAGGTGACTTTGCCTGAAGAAGGCGTGCCCTTCTCCCCCGTGCCGTTGATTTCGGACGTGGAAGATATTGCTTCACTGAAAGTTATTCCTGCAACGTCCTGCCAGAGAATGGAAGACCGCCTTCTTGCGGTAAGAGACCTTGCCGAGCGTGCCAAGGGAGACATTCCCGTCATCGGCTGGGTGGAAGGTGCATTTGCCGAGGCCTGCGACCTGATGAGCGTGGCGGAAGTAATGTACAACCTGATCGACGAGCCCGAAGCCATGCATGAGCTGCTTGAGATCTGCACCCAGCAGGCGATCTCCTTTGCAAAGGAGCAGATCGCATGCGGCGCGGACATGATCGGCATCGGCGATGCGGCAAGTTCCCTGATCGGCGCGGACATGTACGGTGAATTCGTCATGCCCTACCAAAAGCGCATCATTGACGCGGTGCATGAGGCAGGCGCAAAGGCCAAGCTGCACATCTGCGGCAACATGACCCAGAGCCTTTGCCACATTGCAAATGTGGGCGCGGACATCGTGGACTGCGACCACCCCGTGTCGATGCAGAAGGCAGCGGAAATTCTGCCCGAAAGCTGCGCCATCAACGGCAACACCGACCCGGTTGCTATTTTGAACGGTACGCGCGAATCCATTTACGCGGAAGTGGAAAAGCTTGCAGGCATCTGCCCCAAGCTGATCATCTCCGCAGGCTGCGAGATCCCCCGCGACACCGATCCGCAGCATGTCAAATGGATGGTTGAGGCGATCAATACATTGCAACCGTAATTGATGAAACGGACACACAATTTGTGTGTCCGTTTTTGCGTTTGTTTTTATCATACCCTGTAGGGAACGGGCCATACCCTAAAGGGCACACGATGCCCGTTCCGCAAACGTTGGAGGTTTATCATTCGTTTTGCGGGCGACCAATTGTCGCTCCTACGGTGGCGTTGGGTTTCATATCCATACCTCGTAGGGGGTGACGCCCTCGTCACCCCGCAGACCTCAGTACATATTCAATCGCCGACGGGTCGATGTGGGCATCGTTCCAGGTTGCAAAATGGTCGCCTTTCTCCTTGCCAGTCGAAATTCTCCCTTTTGCTAACCGTCCTCCGGGTCGCTGCATCCGCCACTGGCGGCGCTCCCCTCCGTCCCCCTACGGTGGCGTTGGATTTATATCCCCACCCCGTAGGGGCGAGGCTTGCCTCGCCCTTCGACGGTTACGTTCTATCCTGCGTTTTAGGGCAGGACAAGTCCTGCCCCTACACAGTTTTGTACTTTCCTCCCAAAAAATCATTTATGATCGATAAAAATCTTTGTGAATGGATTGACATCGGCATACATGCATCGTACAATAGAGAAAAGATTTTATTTTTCAAAAATAAAATCTAAAATACTTTAGTTGGGTGAAGAAAATGGAAAAAGCCAACGCCGCCTCGCTTGTTGAGGCCGCATATCTGAATATTCGCGAAGATATCGCCATGGGGCGCTTGGCACAGGGTGCCAGGATCAAGATCCGTGAGCTGGTGGATCGCTATCAGTTCTCCGAAACCCCCATCAAGCAGGCGCTGAACCGCCTTGTGGCAGAGGGTCTTGTGGAAAGCATCCCCAATCGGGGCATGAAGGTGCGCACCTTCACTCGTTCTCAGATCGAGGACATTCTGGAAGTGCGTTTGATGCTGGAGACCTTCTGTGTCCCCCACGCCATCGCAGCGCTGGCAGGCGACCCTTCCCTTGCCGATCAGCTGCGCGAGAACATCGACAAGCACTTTTCCTACGCGGAAAACGTGTCGGACATGACCCAGTACTACACGGCGTACAAACTGGATCAGGAGTTCCACGAAAGCTACCTTCGATTGAGTGGCAACCCCAAAATGGTGGAGATCCATCAGGGGCTCCACTCCCACGCCTACGCAACCTACCTCTACGGCAAGCAAAGCCGCGAGCGTACCTTGGAAGGCGTGCGTGAACATCAGCGTATACTGGAGGCGCTTCTTGCAGGCGACGAAGCCTTGGCCATCGAGCGCATCCGTATCCATAACCAAAACTGCAAAGATATCATTGACTTGATATTGAAGCTGTCCAAAACAACCTAACCTATCCCAATTCACCAAATTAACTTTATGGAGGAATTTCATCATGCTGGACAAAGAGACCGTTTTGAAGCGAATTACCGATGTGGGTATCGTGGCTGTGGTTCGTGCAGAGACCCCCGATCAGGCTCGCCGCATCGCTGACGCTTGCCTTGAGGGCGGCGTTCCCGCAATTGAGCTGACGTTCACCGTACCCGGTGCACACAAGGTCATCGAGGACCTTGCAAATACCTACACCAATGGAGAGATCATCCTTGGTGCAGGCACCGTACTTGACCCTGAGACCGCCCGCGTTGCACTGCTTTCCGGCGCACAGTACGTGGTCAGCCCTTCTTTTAACGCTGACACCGTCCGTCTTTGCAACCGCTATCGCGTGCCCGTGATGCCCGGCGCGATCACCCCCGGTGAGGTGCTGCAGGTTCTGGAAAGCGGCGCTGACATCGTCAAGGTCTTCCCCGGCGAGCTTTACGGTCCCAAGATCATTAAGTCCCTTCACGGTCCCATTCCGTGGGCAAAGCTGATGCCCACCGGCGGCGTTTCCGTTGACAACGTTGCAGAGTGGATCAAGGCAGGCGCAGTTGCAGTTGGTGCAGGCGGCTCTCTTACCGCAGGCGCAAAGACCGGCAACTACAAGCTGATCACCGAGACCGGTCGCGAATTTGTCGAGCGTATCAAGGAAGCACGTGCTTCTCTGTAAAAGATTCCAACATATATAAGGAGCAAATCGCTATGCGCATCCTTGTTTTGGAATCCAGCACCACGTCGGCAAAGGCGATGCTGTACGATTCTGCGCTGGGCGTACTGGACGTGAAAACCCAGAATTACCCCCCTGCGTTTACGGACAATGCCACGCAGGATGCAGAGGGTGTCTTTGCCCAAACGGCAGCTTTAGGTAAAGAGATATGTGAAGGTCAGCAGATCGACATCATCTCCCTTTGCGGCACCTGGCACAGTGTCTTTGCCGCGGATGAAGATATGAAGCCTCTGTCCCGTGTGCTTTCCTGGCCCTTTATGGGTGCATCGGCGCAGGCTGCTGCACTTCGTGCGGATGAACAATTCACTCGCCGCTACTATCACAACACGGGCTGCATGGTGCATGCCATCTACCCTGCCTTCAAGGTTCTGTATTTAAAAGAACAGGGCATCGATACCGCTTCCTGCCGCTTTATCGGGCAGGGTAGCTACAACTTCTACCAACTGACGGACAAGTGGCTGGTATCGCGCTGCATGGCTTCGGGCAGCGGACTTCTTAATACCCACACACTGGAGTACGATGAAGAAACGCTGAAGCTTCTTGGCATCACGGCAGATCAGCTTGGCAAGCTTGTGGACTACAAGCATACCGAGCCTTTGAGCGCAAAGGGCGCAGAGCTTCTTGGCTTGCCCGAGGGTACGCCTGTTACCACGGCGCATTCCGACGGCGGTTTGAATCAGGCAGGTGCAGGTGCACTGAAGGAAGGCGTTATGACCTTCTCCGTAGGTACCTCTGCGGCGATCAGATTGACCACCGACCACCCCATACTGCCCGAAGAGCCCGGCACCTGGTGCTACTACTCCCCTGCGGCATGGCTCAGCGGAGCTGCCACCAACGGCGCCACCAACTGCATCGATTGGGTGAAGAACAAGTTCTTCGATGATTCCGTTTCCTACAACGACATCACCGAGCACGAGGTGGATTTGGATCGCCTGCCCATCTTCCTGCCCTTCCTCTACGGCGAGCGATGCCCCGGCTGGAAGGATGCACGTCTTGGCGGATTCTTCGACGTTTCCCCCAACCACACGCCCTATGACTTCTACTTCGCAGTAATGGAAGGTGTGCTGTTCAACGTGTATCAGTGCTATCAGGTGCTGACGGAGCTCAACGGTGTGCCGAAAACCATCAAGCTTTCCGGCGGCATCCTCAAATCCCGCGTCTGGACCCAGATGTGCGCCGATATTTTCGCCCACGATATGGAGTGCTCCCGTGTGGAACAGACCTCCACCGTCGGCGGCGCGGCAGTGGCACTTGTTGCAGGCGGCGAAATCGAATCGCTGGAAGACTTCCCCATGGAGGCGGACGAGGTGGTCCACCCCAACATGGAAATGCACGAACGCTATATGAAGACATTCTCCCGCTACCTTGATTGGTATCGGAAAACGCTTTAATTAAACTTTTTTCGGAGGTACACTCCCATGGCAAAGTATAAAGTACTGGTCACCTCCAAGTCCTTCTTCTCTCTTGCCGATGCGAAGGATTTTTTGGAGGCCAATGATTGTGAAGTGGTGCGTCCCGACGCTTCCAAGCCTTTGGCTGAGGAAGTGGCGGCACTTCTTCCCACCGTGGATGCAGTCATCGCAGGTCTTGAACCCTATACGGAAGAACTGATCGCATCCGCACCCAATCTGAAAGTCATTTCCCGTTACGGCGTAGGCTATGACAAGGTGGATTTGGCAGCAGCTGCAGCACACGACGTGAAGGTCACCATCACCGTCGGCGCAAATGAGAATTCCGTGGCTGACCTTGCAATGGCACTGATGCTTTGTGCAGCACGTCACGTCCCCGTGATGGATCGCACTTTGAAAGAAAAGGCATCCGTCCGCCCCGTTGGCGTTGAAATGTGGCAGAAGACCCTGGGCGTTGTGGGCGGCGGCCGCATCGGCAAGGGCGTTTGCAAGCGCGCAAGCGGTTTTGGCATGAAGATCCTCTGCTACGATGTGGTGCACGATGAAGCTTTTGCAAAGGAATACGGTGTCACTTACGTTGACCTTGAGACTCTCCTTCGCGAAGCTGACTTCATTACGTTGCATGTACCGCTGTTTGATTCCACCCGCAATATGATTGGCGAAAAGCAGTTCGACATGATGAAGCCCACTGCTGTTATCGTCAACACCGCACGCGGCGGCGTCATCGATGAAGATGCGCTTTACACCGCCCTGAAAGAAGGCAAGATCGCAGCAGCAGGTCTTGATGCCACCGTGGAAGAGCCTGCCTACAACAGCCCCCTTACCACCCTTGACAACTGCATCCTGACCCCTCACGCAGGCGCAACCACCATCGATGCCGTACGCAACATGGGTCTTCTTGCAGCAGAAAACGCACTGGATGTGCTGAACACGGGCAGCTGCCGCTACACCGTGACCAAATAACTTTTTCCCAAATTCACATTAAAAGGAGAAAACACTATGCATCATCTTTTTGACATCGCAGGTCATAAGGCAATCGTCACCGGTGCTTGCGGCGGTCTTGGCCGCGGCATGGCAGAGGCACTTCTGGAAGCAGAATGCGAAGTCGTACTGCTTGACATGTCCCCCGCCACCGAACAGGCTGCAGCAGACTACCGCGCACAGGGCTACAATGCACATGCTCTTGTTGCAACCCTTGGCTCTCAGGACGAGATCAAGGCAGCTTTCGACAAGGCTCTGGAACTGCTTGGCGGTCATCTTGACATCATCGTCAACGCAGCAGGCATCCAGCGCCGTCACTTCTCGGAAGAATTCCCCATCGAAGACTGGGATGCAGTCATCAACGTCAACCTTACCACCGTATTCACCCTTTGCCAGCTGGCAGGCCGCCAGATGATCGCACAGGGCGGCGGCAAGATCATCAACATCGCTTCCATGTTGAGCTACTTTGGCGGTTACACCGTACCTGCATATGCAGCATCCAAGGGCGGCGTGGCACAGCTGACCAAGGCACTTGCCAACGAGTGGGCATCCAAGAACATCAACATCAACGCGCTTGCACCCGGCTACATGGATACTCCCATGAACGTCAACCTTGTCAACGACCCGGTTCGCAACACCGAGATCCTGTCCCGTATTCCTGCAAAGCGCTGGGGTACTCCCGACGACATGAAGGGCTCCATCATCTTCCTTGCTTCCAAGGCTTCCGATTACCTCAACGGCGCTGTCATCCCCGTAGACGGCGGCTACCTTGGCAGATAAGCAGAACCTTTCGGCTCTGCAATGATATCCGTTCCCGTTGTGAACGGATGATATACCTTCGGTATGATATCCACCTTCGGTGGATGATATATGCCTTGCGCATATGATGAATTGTGAATGTGGGAGGCAACTTCAAAGGAAGCTGTCTCCCAATATTTTTGAAAACTCACGCTTTTGTAGGGGGCGACGCCTTCGTCGCCCCGCAATGCGTTTTTGTTTATACAAAGGAGGATTTTATGGAAAAATCCCACATTGGTATCTACGGTCTGGGTGTGATGGGACAAAGCCTTGCCAAGAATATGGCGCGAAACGGTTTTGCCGTTTCCGCCTACAACAAGGATGCATCCTTTACCGACCGCTTCCTTGCAAACGGAGAAATCGAAAATGTCCGCGCATTTTATGATCTGGAAAGCTTCATCGATTCTCTTTCCTCTCCCAGACTCATCTTTTTGATGGTGACGGCAGGTCGTGTGGTTGACCTGGTCATCGAAGAGCTCGTCCCCTATCTGAACGCAGGTGACGTGATCATGGATGGCGGCAATTCCTACTTCAAGGACACCAACCGCCGCTGCCGCGATTTGGAGGAAAAGGGCGTTCACTTCCTCGGCGTGGGTGTGTCCGGCGGCGAGATGGGCGCGCTTTGGGGTCCCAGCATGATGCCCGGCGGAAACGCGGAAGCCTACGCACTTGCCAAGCCCATTTTGACCAGCATCTGCGCCAAGACCGAAAGCGGCTTTTCCTGCTGTGATTACATTGGAAAAGAGGGTTCGGGTCACTACGTCAAGATGGTACACAACGGCATCGAGTACGCGGACATTCAGCTGATCTGCGAGGCGTACCACCTGATGCGGCAAAAGGGCATGTCCCCCGATGAAATCAAAGCAGTCTTCGGCAAGTGGAATCAGGGTCGCCTGCACTCCTATTTGATCGAGATCACCGAGAAAATCCTCGGCGTGGTGGATGAAGAAACAGGTCTGCCCCTCATCGACGTCATCCTTGACACCGCCGCACAGAAGGGTACGGGCAAGTGGACGTCCATGGAATCCCTCGACATGGGCACCCCCATCCCCACCATCATCGAAGCGGTATGCGCGCGCTACCTTTCCGCAAGGAAGGACGAGCGTGTCAAGCTTTCGAAGGTATTTGCTTGCGAAAAGGATGCCGAGCCCGTCACCGAAGCGTTTCTTGAAGATTTGGAGCAGGCGCTGTACTGCGCCAAGATCTGCGCCTATGCACAGGGCTTTGCCCTCATGGCGGATGCATCCGATGCCTTCGGCTGGAAGCTTGACCTTGGGCGCATTGCACTGCTTTGGCAGGCGGGCTGCATCATCCGCGCGGATTTCCTCGTCGACATTCACGATGCATTCAAAAATTCCCACGACAACCTGATCGCATCGGACAAGTTCCGCGATGCCATCGCAAGCGGTCACAAGGCATGGCGGCGCATCATCGCATCGGCAGTTTTGGACGGCACTTCCGTCCCCTGCATGATGAGCGCCCTGTCCTACTTCGACAGCATCACCTGCGCAAACTCCCCCGCCAATCTCCTGCAGGCACAGCGCGATTTCTTCGGCGCACACACCTATGAGCGTGTGGATCGGGAAGGCAGTTTTCATACCATTTGGGAATAAAGAAAAAAAACAGACGATTGCAATGCAGTCGTCTGTTTTTTCATATGTTTGAAAAACCTCCGTAGGGACGCCCGTCCCCGGGCGTCCGCAAACCGTATCCATGTACCAAACACGGACGCCGCAGGAGCGACGTCCCTACGATTGAATCCAACTTCATCTTATATTACAATATAATTGGTGATAAACATGACTTTCCCCAATAGAAAATCAACCCGTATTCCTGATTTTGATTACAGCCAGCACGGCACATATTTTGTGACGATTTGCACAAAAAATCGGCAAAGGATTCTATCCACAATCACAAAAAACGAGCCGCCCGAAACGGTATTATTGTGCCATGGCGAAATTGCGGACAAGACGATTCGCCAAATGGATGCGTTTTATGATTCTTTGTCTGTGGAAAAATACATGATCATGCCCGACCACATCCATTTGTTGATCACGATCCATGCAGAGCAAACAAAAGCGCCGACGATCGCACAATTCGTTGGCACCTTCAAGCGATTTTGCAATAAGGAATACGGCGAAAACATCTGGCAGGAACGATATTACGATCATGTAATCCGAAACGAACAGGATTACAATGAGGTATGGGAATACATCGACAACAATCCCCGTAAATGGGTATTGACCCGTGATATGGAGTAAATTGGTTTTGTTATCCAAATACCTTTGTACAACCTCCGTAGGGACGCCCGTCCTCGGGCGTCCGCAAACCACATCCATATACCAAACACGGACGCCGCAGGAGCGACGTCCCTACGGTGTTATATATTCTTTTGATATAACAAAAACGGACGATTGGTAATCCAACCGTCCGTTTTTCATTTTATAACCAATCAAATCGTTCCCGAAGGGAACACTTCACACAGGCGAAACCTGTACTTCACGTGTCCGTCAGGACACACTTC
>JAGBGW010000166.1 GCA_017935825.1 Clostridia bacterium | reverse complement strand
TCCACTCACCGTATATCGATATCATGGAATTGATTGAATTTTCAGGCTTTTTCAGGGCAAGCAGTTATTATAATATAATTATGTTTCCAAGCATTGGGGACACGCTCTTCCACTGCCGATGATGTCTTCAAAAAAACATTTTTTACACGAAACAAACACCACAAAATGAAACACGTTTTTCCTCACCATGTGGTATAATCACCGTTTTCTCCAAAGTTCCTGCGTCTGGCAGCACAAAGTTCGGTAATAAAGCGATGGTCAAGTTCACTTAATGTATAGCCATCTTTATAAATCAGCATGTCTTTATAAATCAGCATATCTTTGAAATCCGAGGTCTCCCCCTCGTATTTTCTCTGCACAAGGTGATACTGCTTCAACACTTCCTCAGGCATGGGATGCATCCACATAAACGTCTGGGGATTTTTAACCAAAAGATTCAGCTGGCTGATACGGTCAAACATCAGGATGCGTCGCGGCACCTCTTCATAGTACTCTTCTTTCACCTCGGCACCAAGCGGACTCAGCGATAGATCCACGTCCGCCTGACCGATACCGATATAGGGCTTCAAGTCTTCAATGTGGACGACCTTCTTTTGTGCAAGCAAGCATTCTTCGCTCATGATCAGGCAGAACGTCAGCTCCGCCACCAGCTCATAGCAAAGGTTCTTTTCCTCCAAAAGCGTCTTGTAGTACTGGTCATGCCGCTTGGGATAACGGATGATACCAAGGTTGTAGTTGTTGCTCAAAAGGTTTTCGATGGTGGTCTTGTAGTCCGTTTCCACATAATAAATCTGTGCAGGATCATCTGAAAGCTGCTTGGAAAACTGTGCAAACGCATCGGCAATATAGTAGGAACGGGGCACGGAAATGGAAAATCGCTGCTTTTGGGAGCCGGCATCCCGATAGATGCGCTCCACTTCCTCGATCTGATCGAGAATACTCTGCGCGCGATGCATAAAGTCCTCCCCATCCACGGTCAGGCTCATGCCCTTGGAGGAGCGCTCGAAGATCCGAATGCCAAGATCAGCCTCCAGTTCCTTAATGGAACGGCTGATATTCGGCGCAGCCACCATCAAAAGCTCCGCCGCTCTGCTGACGGACCCCAAACGTGCCACTTCATATGCATATTTTAAGTGCAGAATATTCACCTGCGCCACCTGCCTTTTATGAATTGATAAGCATTATAACACAAATACTTGTTATTTATGCTGTACAGATTTGCGAATCTGTCTCTTTATTGGAAAACAAACGGCTTTTTAACGCACCGCTTCGCTGCAGCAGGTATTGCAAAGAAACCTTGCAAAAGCGGCGGTTCTTGGTGTAGACTATATTTAAGTGGAATGAGAATTCGTTTCCTTATCAGACATGCATTTATCCCCTGCACAGGCCAAAAGGAGAACCACATGAAGGCAGCCGAAAGAAGAAAAGCGATCGTCAACCTGCTTCTGTCATCACAGGAGGCTGTTTCCGGTGCCAATCTTTCCAGGGAATTCGGCGTTTCCCGGCAGATCATCGTGCAGGATATTGCCGTGCTCAAGGGCATCGGCTACGATATTCTTTCCACCCACAGCGGCTATGTGCTGCAGCAGTCTCCCCTGAAGGAGAAAGTCTTCAAAGTGCACCACACCACCGAACAGACCGAGGAGGAGTTAAACCTGATCGTGGATTTGGGCGGCACGGTGGTGGACGTATTTGTCTGGCACAAGGTGTACGGAAAAGTGGAAGCCAAGCTCAACATCTTCTCCCGACTGCAGGTCAAGCAGTTCATCGAAGGTGTGCGAAGCGGCAAATCCACCGAACTTATGAACATCACAGGCGGCTACCACTATCACACCGTCCGTGCGGACTCCGCGGAAATTTTGGAGAAGATCGAAGATGCGCTAAACGAACAGGGCTACATCGCCCCCGAAATCTGAATCAAAAAATTAAATGTAGCAGCATGTTTTACCAAGGTAAAATATGCTGTTTTAACTTGCGGGAAATGAAGGTTCTATGCTATAATCGATTTGGAAAAAAGAATACTTTCACCTGCAAAACTGACGGAAAAATCGCGGATCACCGCGGGGGATTGCAGACGAAACTGATTCTTTTGAATCACAAAAAAGCCGACCGTCTGGGCAAATTGATTTTACAAAAAATCAGTTTGTCCTTTTCTTTTTTCAGCAAATTCAAAGTAAAACAGGAGGCAGTATGAAACACATTCACTGGACAGATTTCAAGCCCGGCGTATGGCAGGATGAATTCAACGTACGCGACTTTATCCAAACGAACTACACCGCATATGACGGTGATGCAAGCTTCCTTGCAGGTCCCACCGAACGCACCAGCAAGCTGATGCAGCGCATTCAGGGGCTTTTCGCCATCGAGCGCCAGTTTGGCGGCGTTCTGGATATCGATACCGCAACGGTTTCTTCCCTGACCGCATATTCTCCCGGATATATCGACAAAGAAAACGAGATCATCGTTGGCATGCAGACCAACCGTCCCTTAAAGCGCGGTGTCAACCCCTTCGGCGGCATGCGCATGGTCCATCAGGCCTGCGAAGCCTACGGCTATAAGCTTTCCCGTAAAGTCCAGGAGGAATTCCGTTTCCGCACCACCCACAACGAGGGCGTATACCGTGCATACACCGATGAAATGCGCGCTGCAAGAAAGTGCCACATCATCACCGGTCTTCCCGATGCATACGGCCGCGGCCGTATCATTGGCGACTATCGCCGCGTTGCACTGTACGGCATCGATCGTCTGATCGAGGAAAAGAAAAAGGACAAGGCCAAGCTGGCAGAAAATGCGTTCAACACCGACGAAATTCGTCTGGACGAGGAACTGTTCCAGCAGATCACCTTCCTTGGCTACATGAAGGAAATGGCGCAGATGTATGGCTTTGACATCAGCTCTCCTGCAAAGGATGCACGCGAGGCCATTCAGTGGACCTACTTTGCTTATCTTGCTGCCATCAAGGAGCAAAACGGCGCCGCCATGTCCCTTGGCCGTGTCAGCACCTTCTTTGATATCTACATTCAGCGCGACATCCAGCGCGGCATTCTCACCGAAGAAGACGCACAGGAGCTGTTTGACGATTTCGTCATGAAGCTGCGCATTGCACGTCACCTTCGTACCCCCGAATACAACGAGCTGTTCGGCGGCGACCCCATGTGGATCACCGAGGCTGTGGGCGGCATGGGCGAAGACGGAAGAACGCTGGTCACCAGGAGTTCCTTCCGCATGCTCAACACCCTCTATACCCTGGGTTCTTCTCCCGAACCGAACCTTACCATCCTTTGGTCCACCCAGCTTCCCGAAGGCTTCAAGAAGTTCTGCGCCAAGGTCTCCGCAGATACGGACTCCATCCAGTATGAGAACGACGACCTGATGCGCCCCATCTACGGTGATGACTATGCCATCGCCTGCTGCGTATCCGCCATGAAGGTGGGCAAGCAGATGCAGTTCTTCGGCGCACGCGCAAACCTGGCAAAGCTTCTTCTTCTTGCCATCAACGGCGGCTATGATACCTCCAGCGGCATGCACATCGGTCCGCAGATGTCGGTCATGG
>JAGBGW010000165.1 GCA_017935825.1 Clostridia bacterium | reverse complement strand
CTGGGAAAGCTGTTCGGCCGTGGGATCGCCCTTCATCTTTTCGTTGAAGCGGAACATGTTATTGACGCCGTTTTCGCTGAACAGTTTATAGCGGCGCTCCATTTCAACCACAGCCCAGTTGAGGGCGCCTGCAGCTTTTCTGGGGTCGGTGACCACGGGGATGAGCAGATGCGGAATGCCGTTGTACATGGAGAACTCGACCTTCTTGGGGTCGATCAGGATCAATCTTGCCTGTTCGGGGGAAGATTTGTAGAGAATGCTCAGAAGCATGGAGTGGATGCACACACTTTTACCCATACCGGTCGCACCTGCAACCAGAAGATGGGGCATCTTTGCGATATCGCCGATGACGATGTTGCCGCTGACGTCACGGCCAAGTGCGAACGTCAGATTGGAAGGTGCGTTCTGGAACTTTTCACTTTCGATGATCTCACGCAGGGTGACCACGGTGGTCTTGTCGTTGGGAAGCTCGATACCCACGGCAGCCTTGCCGGGGATGGGTGCTTCCATACGGATGCCCATGGATGCCATGCCAAGTGCGATATCATCGGTGAGGTTGACGATACGGGAAAGCTTTACGCCCGGTGCAGGCTGCAGTTCGTAACGGGTGACGGAAGGACCCTGGCTGATATTGACCACATGGGCTTCCACGTCGAAGCTGTCGAGGATCTCCTCCAGTTTCTTTGCCTTGGCGCGGGCTTCCGCCATGGAGCCTGCGCGGCTTGCGCCTGCCTTGGGGGGAGAAAGAAAATCGATGGGCGGCAGTTGGTACTTCTTGGGAGGTGCCGCCTGCTGCATGCGCTCTTTTTCAATGGCATCTTCGGGGATGCCGCCCTCTTCTTCCTCGCCTGCAAAAGCAATGGGTTCTTCATTGACCTTGACGGAGGATTTCTTTGCGCGGCGGGCGGGCTTTTCTTCCACCTCCATCATCTGCACGGGGATGGGCTCTTCCACCACTTCGGCTTCCACATAAGTGGGCTCCTGAAGCTGGGGCTGTGCCTTTTTCTCTGCAAGGCGACCGCGGCGGCTCTTTTTGGAGCCTTCATCAATTTCAAGGTAAGAAAGATCATCCGACTGGATGGAGATGTAGGGATCCACGTTCTTCTGCGGACGGGCTGTGACCTGACCGCGGCGATGTTCCACCACCTGCTGCTGCACCACGTTGCTTACTTCCTGACCGGTGCGCTTGAGCGACAAATTGGTCACGATGAGGATGCAGATCAAAAGACCTGCACTGAAGAAAATGCTTGCACCCACGTTACCCACAAGGCGCTTGACGGGATAGACCACCAGGGCGCTGAATGCGCCGCCGCCAAGATGTGCGCTTTGACCGTACAGGTAGCAATTGGCAAGGAATTCGCCGTAGTGCTCAGAATTGACCTTCTTTAAGAAGATCATGTTCAGCAGGCACAAAACGAAAAACACACCGAATGCACCGCCTGTGATCTTACCCGTGCGTGCACGACCCGTGTTTTGTGCAATGCAGATAACGCCCAGCGCAATCAGTGCGATGGGCAGCGCGTAGGATGCCATGCCGAACAGACCGAACAAAAGCTGCTGCAAAAGATAGCCTGCCTTGCCGATCCAGTGGGATGCGGAGGGCGAAATCACGCACACAAACAGAAACAGACCCAGTGCGATCCAGCACACGCCTGCAATTTCACTTTTTTTACCCGTACCGTCCGAGGGCGGTTCCACCTTGCGGACCCGTGTGACGGCGGTTTGATTGTTCTTTTTTGCTGCCAAGGACACTTCCTCCTCACGATTGTATCTGTCAAGCCGATTTTAGCTGAAATTCCGTTTCTATTATATCGTAAAATATCATTCTGTGCAATGTATACAGCAAAATTATTCGAACATTTGTTCTAATTTTATTTGGTTTTTTCCACTGTTTTTAGGGAATTTTTACAGGCAACAAAATGTAAAAAGGCTTATGTGAGACACAAGCCTTTTTTGCTGTTTTTTACACTTCAAATGCATCCAGTGCCGCCTTGACACCAGCCTTGGGACCGATGGCGGCGATGGCGGGCGCCTTTTCAAAGCAGAGCTTTGCGGTCGTTATGATCTGATCCATATTGACGGCGGCGATGGCATCCAGCACCTCCTGCGGCGTGCGCACTTTGCCCGTGGTCAGGTAGCTTCTGCCGATGGCCATCATGCGGTTGGAAGAGGATTCACTGCCAAGGATATAGTTGCCGCGAAGCTGGTTGCGGCTGCGCTGCAATTCCTCATCGGTGATGCCGCCTGCAAGCACATCCTCCATCTGCTGATGGACGATTTTTGCCACAGCATCCGCCTGCTGCAAGGTCATGCCGCCGTAGACGGTGAACATGCCGCAGTCGCGATACTGGGAAGAATAGGAATAGACGGAGTAGGCAAGACCGCGTTCTTCACGAATTTCCTGAAACAGACGGGAACTCATACCGCCGCCGAAGATGTTGTTGAAGACCATCATGGGATAAAGCAGTTCGTCATCCTGGGCAATGCCCCGGAAACCAAGGCAGATATGAAGCTGCTCGGTCTTTCGGGTGACGGTAAGGTTCTTTTGCTCAGGCCAGATCATGGAAAGCTTGTCCGCCTGATTGCCATTGTAGGGCCAATCGCAAAGCAGTTTTTCCAGTTCTTCCATCACATGATCGAAGTCAAAATTGCCCGACAGCGCCACCACGATATTCTGCGGCACATAGTGGCGGTTCATGTAGTCGCGGATCAATTCTGCATTCAATGCCGCCACGCTCTTTTTGGTGCCCAGAATGGGCTTTGCCAGCGGATGGGGACCAAAATACGCTTCGCTGAGCAAGTCATGTACCAAGTCTTCGGGGGTATCGTCCACCATGTTGATCTCTTCGATGACGACGCCCTGTTCCCGTTTCATTTCCTCGGCATCCAACTTGGGGTTCTGCAGCATGTCGCTTAAAATATCCAGCACCAGATCAAGGTCCTGATCCATACTGCGTGCATAAAAGCAGGTGTATTCCTTTGCCGTGAAGGCATTGATCTGACCGCCGATGCTGTCAAAGGCCACGGAAATGTCCTTTGCACTTCGTTTGTCGGTGCCCTTGAAGAGCATATGCTCGATAAAATGGGAGATGCCCTCTTCCCCATTGCACTCATCGCGCTGTCCTGCGCGAACCCAGAAGCCCACGGTGACAGAATGCAGCGTGGGATTTTTCTCTGCGATCACACGGATGCCGTTTTTCAACGTGCCTGTTAAGAACATGATTTTCTCCTTATATATAAAACTTCATCTCTTTGTTCATACGGCGATGCCGTGTATGTATCGGTGAGGTTTGAAAGGAGCACTGCGGCGATCTCCTTTAACAGGTGGTTGCCGTTTGTGTAGCCGCAGGTGTCGTTTATGATGTGGAAGCTGTCGATATCG
>JAGBGW010000164.1 GCA_017935825.1 Clostridia bacterium | reverse complement strand
GCATGGGGTTTTCACCGCGGTTGTACAAAATGGTCTCTGCCTGCGAGGTCTTCTCAAGCAATTCCTCTACAATACTGCGATAGGCGGAGGGCTTTGCATCTTTTAAAAGCTCACGACCAACAACGGTGCGAGCCTGCTCCACCAGCATGGCATGAATGCTGGGCCAATCAAGATTTCTTCCTTCGTTTAACAGGTTCATAACTATATCCTCAAATCATAAAGATGAAGCGAACGTCTTATATAAAAATAGGCGGACATAGCATTACACTATGCCCGCCTTCCCAACCGGTTTTACCTATCCGATATGGCGCGTTTGCATCAGCCGCGGCGCGGCGGTGCTGCACCCTGACGTGCTTCACGAAGCAGGATATTTTCCTTCTGCAGACGGTTCATTTCCGTTGCATTGAGTTCCTGCTGGCGCATCAAAGCTTCCAGCTGCTTGCGGTAGCTTTCCACCTGTTCGCGCATGGCATCGGTTTCCTCGCGCAGCTTCAGCAGCTCGTCAGTAATATTCAGGCACGTCAAAACAGCCAGCTGAGTGGTGGAAAGGTTGTTGTTGCTCTCCTCCACCTGGGACATCTTTCTGTCCACATAAATCGCAACGCGATGGATGTACTCCTCCGAATCGCTGCCGGACATGATGTATTCCTTGCCGCCGATGCGAACCGTTGTTTTGATTTTACTCATTCTAACTTCCCTCGCTTCTCCATAATAATCTGTTCTATTGGCAAAAACGGATGATGTTTTTTCGGAATGTGAGAAAGTTTGCATCCGTTTATAGCTTCTTATGATGTATTATACCGAATTTGCTTCCGTTATACAAGTCTTTGAATATAAATGATTTTTACACATCTTCCACATTGCCCTGTGGGAGAATTTCCTGTAAAATTATGTTGAAGAACTACGTAACTATACCCACTTCAGGGAGGTGGAAAACTTTGTCCGTTGTATCGTTTAAATGTCCTGCCTGCGGTGCGCCGCTGATTTTTGATCCTGAACAGGGAACGTATGCCTGCGAGTACTGTGAAAGCACCTATACACAGGCACAGCTGGATGCGCTGGAACAAAAACAGGTGGAAAAAGATGAGCCATTGGAAGATGCTGCCGTTTACATGTGTCCTTCCTGCGGCGCGCAGATCGTCACAAGCGCCACCACGGCGGCGACCTATTGCTACTACTGCCACAATGCCGTCATCATGGCGCCGCGCCTTACCAACGAATGGAAGCCCGACCGCATCATCCCCTTTGCCATTGATAAGAAGGAAGCCATCAATCGTTTCCTTACATGGGTAAAGGGCAAGCGCTATGTACCGCGCGACTTTTTCTCCGCTGATCAGATCGAAAAAATCACAGGTGTCTACTACCCTTACTGGGTGGCGGACTACCATGCACAGGCGGATTTTACAGGCGAAGGCACCCGCGTGAACACGGTCCGCACACCCACCCATGATGTGGTGACCACGCAGCACTACGCTGTGGCGCGAGGCGGCATGCTCCGTTTCCGCAATATGATCCGTCCTGCGCTTTCTTCTGCTGACAGAAGCCTCGATGCAGGTATCCATCCCTTTGACCTGTCCAAGCTGGAACCTTTCACCATGGGGTATCTTTCCGGCTTTCAGGCAGAGCGCCGCGATGTGGAAACAAACGCCATTGAAGGCGAGCTGGAAAGCGATGTGCGCACCTACTGCGAAGCACGGCTTAAAGGCGATGCCACAGGCTACAACACCCTGCACGGCATGACCAATGTACAGGTACGTGCAAGAAACTATGAGTACAGTCTTCTTCCCAGCTGGGTTTTGACCTACCGTGGACGGGACGGCAAAATGTACTACTATACTTTGAACGGACAGACAGGTGCCGTATGCGGCAACCTGCCCGTGGATAAAAAGAAGATCAACCACGACTGCCTGCTTTGGGCCGCCATCGCAGCGTTCGTCCTTCTTGTCGGGGGGTGGCTGATTTGGTAAAGAAATTAAAGAGATCTTTTGCTCTGCTTTTAATTGCATTGCTTCTGCTTACGCCCTGCGTGGCATTTGCAAAGGATATGCGCGTATTCGACTACGCAGGTCTTTTCCTACCCGATGAAGTGGCACAGCTGGAAATGCAGATCGCAGATGCCTCGTCCGCTACGGGCTACGACTTCGTGGTGCTGACAAGCGACGATGTGGGCGGCAAATCCTCCATCGCCTATGCTGACGATTTCTATGACGAAGGTGGCTTCGGCACAGGCGAAGACTACAGTGGTCTTTTGTACTTCATCGACATGGACAACCGCGTGCCTACCATCTCCACCTGCGGCGAGATGATCGACATCATCACCGATGCCCGCCTTGAAACACTGCTTGATATCGCATACGACCACCTTGTGGAAGGTGAATACGCAGAGTCTGCCAAAGCGGTCATCGAAAAAGCAGTGTCTTACGCAAAATCAGGCGCACCCGAAGGACAGTACCGCGTAGATGAAGAAACGGGTGAAGCGCTCACCCGTCCGAAAAAGAAGCTGACAATCGGCGAGATATTCATCGCACTTGCCGCAGGTACGGGTTTGTTCTTCCTGCTGCGTGTTTGTCTCAAAGCAAGCTATAGCATCGACGGCAACCGCATCCACTACGATCCCTACCAAAACGGCACCTGTGACATCAAGCGCCGCGAGGATCGTTATTTGCGAAGCCACGTCATCCACAGACGCCGCGATCCTCCGCCTTCTTCCGGCGGCTCGTCCCATTCCTCCGGCCGCACTTCCACCGTCCATCGCTCCTCTTCCGGCAGAAGCCATGGCGGCGGCAGCGGCAGAAAGTTTTAAGGTGATATCATGGCAGATACCACGTCCCTCTACGGCGCACAGCGCGTAAAAAAGACCCATCCGCGCATTCTTTTTCGCGGACAGCTGGATCTTTTGCAAAGCGAAGTGACACTGCTTTGCACCAAGCAGATCGCCTCCAGTGTCTATCGGGAACTATGCGACATACAAAAGATCCTCTGCGCCATTATGCGCGCGGAGGTGCTGGAAGAACCCCTTGGGGAATATGCCATCTGCAACAGGTCGCTGGAATTGCTGCACGCTTTATCCCACGATCCTCCGGGCGGTCATCACTTCCCCACGCCCGAAATCGGTCAGGTTTGCGCACAGTTGAATGTACTTCGGGCAAAAGTACGTCACCTTGAGATCTTATCCATCGAAGCACTGCCCGAGCGCACCGATATCCACGACACACTCAACATGCTCTCAGGTGCCGTTTACACCATCATGCTGGAAGAACAGAACCGATAATCATTGATCACAGGAGAACACAATATGAAAAAAATCCTCGTACTTGCAAGTGCAAACCGCGACCTGATCCTGGAAATGGATCACATGCCCGCACCGGGTGAGACCTTCCGTGCGGAACGCTACGGCTATGCCGCAGGCGGCAAGGGCAGCAATGCAGCCGTTGCACTGGCACGTCAGGGCGCAAAGGTCACCATCTCCACTTGCCTTGGCAACGACGACAACGGCAAGTCTCTGTTTGAGACTTACGAAAAAGAAGGCATGGACACCCGCGCCGTGCACTTCACCGACGAAGCCCAGACAGGCTTTGCACTTTGCACCGTGGAGCGTGACGGCAACAGCCGCATCATCGTGGTGGCAGGCGCAAATGAGCACGTCCGTTTTTCCGATATTCCCGAAGAAATTCTGGAAGAAGACTTCGACGCCATGATGACCCAGTTTGAGGTGCCCTTCGAGGAAGTCAAGGCAGCCTGCGCATGGGCAGCAAAGAAGAATATCCCTGTCATCATCGACGCAGGTCCTGCACTGCCCCTTCCCCTGGAAGAGCTGGAAGGTGTGACCATCTTCTCCCCCAACGAGACCGAGACCACCATTCTCACAGGCGGCATGCCCGTGGAAACCGAGGCAGACTGGGAAGCTGCATCCAAGGTCCTTTTTGAACGTACCCATGCAAAGCTGGTGGTTTTGAAGCTGGGCAAGCACGGCACCTATATCTATGATGGCGAAGTCGGTACCTTCGTCCCTGCATTTGTGGTGGATGCCATCGATGCCACCGCAGCAGGCGACTCCTTCACCGCAGCACTGTCGCTGCACTATCTTGAAACGGGCGACATCATGGCAGCGGCACGCCGCGGCAATGCAGCAGGCGCCATCGCGACCCTGACCGTGGGCGCACAGCCTTCCCTTCCCAACAACCAGATGATCGACGACTTCCTTGCAAAACATTGATCATCTGAAAAAATTTAATACATCCTCCACCCACATATCGTCGGGACTTTGCGAGGCTACAACGACCTGCTGATTGGGCAGGTCGTTTTTTTGAAACAGTTCTATGGTGACGATGTTTTCTTTTCCTTCTTCCAGCATCACATGCAATAAAACCGTATCCACGTATTGCTCGTGGTAGACCAGAATCATCACTTCCTGCCACGGTGTTTGCAGGCGATGCGGAAGATTCTCATGGGGCAGATCCCATGCGGTAATATAAAATGCCGTTGTCTTTCCTTCCCCATCCGTAATGGCCGCTTCCCCCGTCTGCGCCACCACCACACGGGCATGTTCCACCGGTGTGCTGTGAAATCCATCCCGCAGTTGTACGATCAGCTGTGTATTTTCTTCCTTTTTCAAAAAAATTACGTTTTTTATCGTCATAATGCAAAAAAATAGAATGCATACAATCCCAATGCCTGTTATAATAACATAAATGGACTTCTTCAATGTGAACCACTCCCTGTCTTCATTTATTCTATGTGAAAACACATCTGCAACATTCTCATTTGCAATCGGTCGATTGAAGAATTCCAACCAAAAAGAAAGGTTGATTGAATCATGACAGATCAGGCAAAAGCATCGATGCGCCTTCGCGTCGATATGAACAACATGTTTGACGAATATGTTGGTGCAGGCAACGGTCTTACCGAGGCTGAAATCAACGAGCTTATCCCCGCACTTTCTACTGCACACGAGACCCTGCAGGCAAACCGCGGCACCGGCATGACCGGCTGGATGACCATGCCCTACGAGCAGGAAGAGATCGTCGCTGACATTCTGGACGCAGCAGAAGAAATCAAGAACAACTTTGACGCATTCGTCGTGCTTGGCATCGGCGGCAGCGCACTTGGCCCCACTGCAATTCAGTTTGCACTGAATCACATGCGCTGGAACGAGCTGCCCAAGGAAAAGCGCAACGGCTTCCCCAAGCTTTATGTGGAAGATAACGTAGACCCCGAGCGTCTGGAGGCTCTGTTTGACGTCATCGACCTGAAGAAGACCGCATTCAACGTCATCTCCAAGTCCGGTGCTACCTCTGAAACCATGAGCCAGTTCCTCATCATCCGCGACCGTCTGATGAAGGAAGTGGGCGACGACTGGGCACGTCACATCTATGCAACCACCGATGCAGCCCGCGGCAACCTGATCAAGATCGTCAAGCAGGAAGGCATGCGCATGTTCGTCATCCCCGATGGCGTTGGCGGCCGTTTCTCCGAGATCTGCCCCGTCGGTCTTCTGCCTGCAGCAGTTTGCGGCATCGACATCCGCCAGATGCTTGCAGGCTGCGCATACATGGATGAGCTTTGCAAGGTCAACGATATCGAAAAGAACCCCGCTATGCTGGGCGCAGCTGCAAAGTATGCAGCAATGATGAAGGGCCGCAACATCTCCGTCATGATGCCCTACGTCGATTCTCTTAAATACATGGCAGACTGGTATGCACAGCTTTGGGCAGAGTCCCTTGGCAAGAAGTTCGACCGTGAAGGCAACGAAGTTCGCACCGGTCAGACGCCTGTGAAGTCCCTTGGTGTTACCGACCAGCACTCTCAGGTTCAGCTTTATGCAGAAGGTCCCCACGATAAGTTCATCACCTTCATCGGCGTTGACAACTATCGCACCGTAATGCCCATCCCCGAAGGCTATGACGATATCCCCGATGTATCCTTCCTTGGTGGTCATACCCAGAATGAGCTGATCGCAGCAGAGCAGACCGCAACCGAGTTTGCACTTTTGAAGCAGAACCAGATGAACCGTACCATCACTCTGCCCGAGGTAAACGCATTTACCGTTGGCGAGCTGATGTACTACTTCATGATGGAAACCGCATACTGCGGTGAGCTTCTGAACATCGACGCTTACAACCAGCCCGGCGTAGAAGAAGGCAAGAATGCAACCTATGCACTGCTTGGTCGCCCCGGTTATGAGGAAAAGCGCGCTGAGATCGAAGCACGTCCTGCTAAGAATCCCCGCTGGATCATCTGATCGTTAAGGTTTAACCAAAATACCGTTGGTTCAAAATGAACCAACGGTATTTTTTCGTCTTTACGCAATCTTCACAGTTTCTTGTCGCTTTCTTTATTCTGCCGCGTATTTCCTTGTCAGCTGTTTAACGGGCATCTGTCCTATACTCTTAGTATCTGCTTTTATACTGAAACTGACAAAGGAGATCCCCACCTATGAACAAAGAATACCTGGATTGCCGCAAAGAGTTCATCAACTGCATTTGCATGTCCCCCATCACGCTTTTCATTTCTCTGTTTATCGCATTCGGCTACTGGCTGCCCAAAATGCGCGCAGCAAAAAACGCCTGATGGAAAAGATCATAAAAGACGCCGTATCAAAACGATACGGCGTTTTCTTTATGCGTTTTTCTTTATATGTTTTTCCTTTCCTTCCACTTTTGTGTCAAAGGTTCGGAAACCTGGGAAAGTACGATGGCGACAAACATGATGCCGCAGCCAAGAAGTTCTCTTGCAGTCAGGTGTTCCTGCAGAATCACTGCCGCGCACAGCACGCCGAAGACGGATTCCATGCACATGATCAGTGATGCAACCGTGGCCTCGGTAAACTTCTGACCCACGATCTGGAAGGTATAGGCAATGCCGCAGCTCATGATACCTGCATAAGCGATGGGCAGTGCCGCCGCGCGGATGGCAGGAAAAGAAGGTTCTTCAAAAATAAGCATCGCAATGCCGCTGAGCACCGCCGATACCGCAAACTGCACGCAGGAAAGTTTGACGCCGTCCACATCCGCAGCAAATTTTTCGATGAGAAGAATGTGCACCGCGAAGATCACGGCGCAAATCAAAGACAGCACATCACCAAAGTTGACCGCGCCCATGTTTTCAGGGTCCATGCAAAGGAAGAACAGACCCACAAAGCCAAACACCACGCAGATCCAGGTCAGCAGCGGCGTTTTCTTCTTCATGAAGATGCCAAACAGCGGCACGAAGAACATGTAAAGCGCCGTGATGAAGGCGATTTTGCCCGATTCGGTGTAGTTGAACGCAAACTGCTGGGTGTTGGTGGCGGCACAGAATACCACGCCCAAAATGGCGCCGTAGATGAGTGTCTTCTTATCTGCGGCTTTTCGCCGGGCAAGCTGTGCCTGTGTCATCGACTTTGCGCTGATGTTGTCACGCACAAGGATGAAGGGCAGCAGCACCAGCACACCCAAAATGGTACGGGAACAGCTGAAGGTAAATGCGCCGATGGAATCCATTGCCACGCTTTGAGCGACAAACGCCGCGCCCCAGATAAATGCGGTCAAAAGCAGCATCAGCACGCCTTTGAGCTGAGTTTTCTTTGTCATATACCCCTCCAAAAGAAAAACGCCATGTGCTGACACATGACGTTATTTTACGCACACAAGTGCTATTATGCACGAAGTTTAAGATTCGCGCAAGTTAATTGCCGAAGAACTTCTCTGCAAAAGCCTGCGCTGTGGGAGAGCCTGCAATGCCGCCTCGACCCGTCTCGCGCAGGTCCGCATGC
Source organism: Clostridia bacterium (assembly GCA_017935825.1). Lineage (GTDB taxonomy): Bacteria > Bacillota > Clostridia > Christensenellales > Maliibacteriaceae > RGIG9107. The sequence goes on along the minus strand of JAGBGW010000164.1, from coordinate 8,424 downwards.
ATCTGGTCGCCCACCACGCGCATGGCATCGATGACTTCGTCACAGGGAATGCGGGACTGCACGCCTGCAAGTGCCAGCTCCGCCGCACAAAGCGCATTCATTGCGCCTGCCGCATTGCGCTTGACACAGGGCACTTCCACCAGACCTGCCACAGGGTCACAGACCAAGCCCATCATGTTTTTCAGTGCAATGGCGCAGGCGTGTGCCATCTGCACCGCATCACCGCCGTGCAGGTGCACCAATGCTGCGGCGGCCATGGCGGAGGCACTGCCGATTTCCGCCTGACAGCCTGCCTCTGCACCTGAAATAGACGCACGATTGGCAATGACCATGCCAAAACCTGCCGTGACGTACAGTGCGCGGATGAGTTCTTCCTCACTTGCTTCGTAGATATCTGCATAGGCCAGCAGCACAGCAGGGATAACACCGCAGGCACCTGCTGTAGGCGCCGCCACGATGCGGTGCATACAGGCGTTGCACTCACCCATCATAATGGCATAGGACAGCATCCTGCCCATGAAATCACCGCCGATGGCGCGTTTTTCTTCATAATAGGATCGCACCTTCTGGGCATCGCCGCCCACCAAACCGCTGGCGGAATGCTGCAGGGGGTCGTAATTGACACAAGCCTGATGCATCACCTGCAGGCGGTAGCGCATCTTGTCCCAGGATTCCTCTTTTGTAATGTCCGCCTGCTGGGAAGACACGCTTTGCACCGTCTCCCAAAGGGGCAGCACATAGGCTTCACATGCGGCCAGAAGTTCTTTTACAGAATCAAATACAGCCATAACAATTCATTTCTCCTCAATCCGGGTTGATGCAGACCGCTTTGCGGATGCAGGAAAGGGTACGGATGTGTTCCACGATGTGGGGCTCGATCGGTGCATCGCACTCGATGACCATGATGGCATCGCCGCCGCGGACACTTCGGTTGACCTGGAAGGTGCCGATGTTGATGTTTTCCTCCGCAAGCACACGGGAAACATCTGCAACGGAGCCGGGCTGGTCGTCATTTTGAATGATGATGGTGGGATATTCTGCCGCGAACTGCAATGGCATACCGGAAAGCTCCCGCACGCTGATGCGGCCGCCGCCCACGGATGCCGCCACCACGCAGGTTTGGGCACCATTTATGCCCTTGACCGTAAGGCGAACGCTGTTGGGATGGGCATCGCGCAGATTGCAGTTGGAAAAGCAGAAAGAAAGACCTGCATCACGGGCATGATCGAAGCTTTCGGGGATGCGCTCGTCGTCCGTCTGCATACCAAGCAGACCTGCAATCAGCGCACGGTCCGTACCATGCCCCACCGCTGTCGCGGCAAAGGAACCATGCAGTTCGATCTTGGCATCTTTCACATCTTCACCCAGAAGCTTGCGCGTCACAAGCCCGATACGCACCGCGCCCGCCGTATGGGAGCTGGAAGGTCCAACCATGACAGGACCGATCAGATCAAAAATATCCATGTGACATCCCCTTTCAAATCACATATTCCATCAAAATCTCTTCCGCATCTTCTTCAAAGACTTGGAAACCGTGTTTTGCATAGAGACACTTTGCCGCCTCGTTATCTGCGGAAAGCCCCACGATGATGCGCTTTGCACCATAGGAACAAAGCTTGTCCACTGCGCAGGAAAGCATCAGGTCGCCATAGCCCTTGCCCTGCAGACGATGATCGATCAAAAATGCATCGATCTCGTAGAGGCCTTCCGCCTTGTCGATCAAAAGCACGCAAAGACCGACGGCAATTTTACCCTCGCGCAGGACATAAGTCTTTGCCTTTTTGCCCAGGCCGTAAGCACGGGCAAGGCAGCGTGGTGCATCTAAGATAAAATGCCGCTGCTCGTCCAAAAGCTGAATATCCATGGCAGCATCCATATTTTCTGCACCGTAGCGGACAAAATGCACGTCCTTGGGAAAAAGCCCTGCGTACAAAACCGTCTCGCGCAGCTGTTTGTTGAAATAGGTCCACGCGCCGTTTTCCAGCACAAATGCCTGTGGTTCGTTTTCCATGCGAAGGAAGCTGATACCGCTTGCTTTGTCGAAGTACAGATTACAGGCATAGCCCATATGCTGACAGCTTGAAACAAGCACACCGCCCAAGGCTTCAAAACAGATGCCCTTGCCGTCTTTGTCCACGGACAAAAGCGCCTTGGTGCTTTTGAAAGATAAGCCTTTGCCCTGCACAATGGCAGTCAAAATCGCCTGCATGTCCCAATAGGAAACGGCGATCACATCATCCGTCTTGGCTTCTTTTGCAGAAATCACCGTGCCGTCAGTCAGCACGCAATCCGCATCGGCAATGCGATCGAAATCGATATCAATACCCAACGGATCGAAAATATACTTCTTTTCAATCAAGAAAAGCTCTTTTGCACCAAGCTGTGCAAGGTCTGCCTCTTCCCCATTCTCTTTTAAGAGCAACGCACAGTAACCCAGCAAAAACGGCGCACGAAGAGAGATGTAGAATCTGTCATATTCTCCCAAAGAAACATCATCGTGGACTGCAAAGCCGCTGCAGAAGCCATCGATTTCTTCCCCATCGGGAGAAAATACGCCCGTAAAGCCGGAAGGCTCCCAAAGGTCAGTTAAATTCTGCAGTTGCTCTGCCAAAGCCCTAAAGTTTTCCATTTAAAAATTCCTTATCATGCAAGCATGCGGCTGTGAATCAAAGCCACAGCCGCAAGTTTTTTGTTCTTATTCAGTGGTCGTTTCTGCTTCCTGCTCCACACCAAGCTGACCGCAGAGAATCTCAATGCCTTTCAGAAGCTGGGTATCGGTCTCGTCGGTGATCAGGAAGGAGTTTTCAAGCAGCTCTGCATCCAGTTCGATATAAACGTCGGGCTCGATGCCGATGCCGTTGATGTTGCGGCCGTTGGGCGTGAAATACTGGGCAAAGGTGTACTTAATCGCCGCGCTGTCGCTCTTGAAGGGCAGCGTGATCTGCACAAGACCCTTGCCGTAAGTGGTGGTGCCGACGATGGTGGCACAGTTATGATCCTGCAGTGCACCTGCCATGATCTCGGAGGCAGAGGCGCTGTTGCCGTTGACCAGCACAACGATGGGATATCGATATGATCCGCATCGGAGGTGATCACTTCTTGCTCGCCTGCATGGTCTTCCATATAGACGATCTTGCCTTCGGGCAGAAGGACGTCCGCCATCTCGCAGGCATCGTCAAGGTAGCCGCCGGGGTTGTCGCGCAGGTCGATGATCAAAGCCTTCATGCCTGCACTGGTCAGATTATTTAATTCTTCCATAAAGCGGTCATGGGCATTGCCCGTAAACTCGGTGACCTGAATGTAGCCGATGTTATGCTCCAGCATACGGGCGCTGACGCGATCGATGGTGAAAGTGCCGCGGGTCATCTGGATGGTGACATGTTCCCCGCCGCGGATGACGGTCATACTGACCTGCGTATCGATCTCACCGCGCAGCAGTGCTGCAATATCGGAAATCTCGCTGTCCAGTACGGATTCACCGTCCACCGCGATGATCTTATCGCCCTTTTGCACACCTGCAGCTTCGGCAGGGGTGTTGGGATACACGCGCACGATGGTCGCCATCAGGTCCGTGGGGTCGGTGCCGATGACAAGGCCCACGCCTGCCATCTCACCGTCGTAGTCCTGCTGCAGCTGGGCATATTCCTGCGGCGTCAGATAGGTGGTGTACACATCGCCGAAGGCTGCGGTCAGACCTTTGATTGCATAGTTGACCAGGTCTTCTTCCTCCGCATCGTAAAGATGGGCATCCTGCAGGATGGTTTCCACCTCAAAGAGGCGCTTATAGCGCACAAGAAAATCATAATATTCCTTGGACACGGTGTAAGAGCCGCCGTTATGGGTACGGTAAAGCTGCGTACCTGCAAGAGTAACCAGCGACGATGCCGCCGCAACGATGACACAAAGCAGGATGACCAGCCCTTTTTTTACACCTTTGTTTTCATATTGTTCCATCAAAAAGCCTCCCAAACAATTGGATGCATTGCAAATATTATACCATAGAATATGCGTAAAGGATTCAGTTTAATTCATCCAACGTCAAAGAGAAGCTGGGAACGAATTCTTCCATAAAGCGCTTGACCGCAGGAATGTCGATCTCATCGATGGATTTTTTCACCGTTTCCGCTGCACGGGAAAATTCCATATTGCCTGCCTTCAATTCCTCCACGCACTTCAAATACGCACAGATACGGTCTGCCGCTTTGACCAGCGCCCATTCTTCCGCATTTCTGCCTTCGCCCGTAATATATTCCGCATAGTGGGGCTGCAAATCCGCAGGCAGCATGGAAAGCATTTTGCGTTCTGCAATATGCTCCACCTTTTTGTAGGCGTCGCGGATGTCGGGATCAAAATACTTGATGGGCGTGGGAAGGTCACCTGTGATGACCTCGCCCGTTTCGTGATACAGCGCAAGTGCCATGACATTTTTTTCATCCACGCTGCCGCCAAGTTTATTATGCATGATAGCAAGGGCATGGGCGATCATCGCCGTCTGCAGAGAATGCTCCGCAATGTTTTCAGGATGGGTGTTTCTCATCAGTCCCCAACGGAAAATATTGCGCATACGGGAAATATATGCAAAAAAGTGATGCATCTTGTTCATCCTTTCAAAAAAACCGATTGACAATGTGATTATACCTTTTTATACTGAAAACGACAACATCATAATCATTCGCTGGGGGCGCTTGAAAAAGCTGAGATTCCGCAAGCACTTGCGGTTGACCCTTTGAACCTGTGTAGTTAACCCTACCGGAGGGAAGCGGAAACGGTGTGACGGCAAGCAAGGTACCTGCCGCGCCGAAGAATTCAGGCTTTCGTTTCGTTGGGAAACGGAAGTTTTTTTCATTGTACGGGAATCGCGAACCCGACAAGATCATGCCGTTTGTTGCGCCATGCGAAAATAAGTTGTATGGAGGTATTGTGATGTTAGAAACCATTTTCGAGAAATTTGCGGAGATCAAAACCGCAACGTGGATCTCGCTGTTTGCACTGGTGGCACTGGGACTGCTGCTTCTTCTTGTCAAAAAGAAGTGGGATACCCGCGCCCTGACCTATGGCGCCATGTGCATTGCACTGAGCTTTATTTTAAGCTACATTCGCCTTTACCGCATGCCGCAGGGCGGTTCCATCACCCCGGGCAGCATGCTGCCTTTGATGCTGTACGCCTATGCATTCGGTCCTTCCGCAGGTATGGCGGCCGGTGTGGTGTACGGTCTTCTTCAGCTTCTGCAGGATTTCTACGTCATGCACCCTGTGTCCCTCATTATGGACTATATCCTCGCTTTTGCTATGCTGGGTCTTGCAGGCTTTTCCAAAAAGCACCTTAGTTGGGGCGTATTGCTTGCAGGTGCAGGCAGATGGTTCTGGCAGTTTTTGTCCGGCTTCATCTTCTACGGCATGTATGCATGGGAGGGCTGGAATCCAGTGGTGTATTCCGCAGCCTACAACGGTCTTGTCATCGGACCTGAGATCATCATCTGCGTACTTATCGCATGCATCCCCGCCATCGATCACATGGCAAATCAGTTAAAAGTAAAACTTCGGACAAAATAAACATATTACAAAAGACGCTTTTCATAGGAAAAGCGTCTTTTCTTTTTTATAAATACGATTGTAAATCTTCCAATGCCCATTGCTTTTGCTGCGGATCTTTCACCCAATCATAGATTTTCTGCGCATATGCACGTGCCTGTGTTCTGCTTTGCGGAATTCTTGTCTCACCGGGGAAGCTCTCATGGGCATTGGTTACCAACAGCGTCAAAAAACTGTACGCAGCACGGAACACATCTTCCTCATAAACCCATTTGAACGGTCCTTCCACATGAACATCCATTTCTTTAAGCAATGCATAGCCAACATATGCATACTGGTCATGGTTCTCATATTCATACGCCATGCGCGTTGCAGCTGTACCCGTTAAAGCAAGGATCAGCGGTGTCACAGGTTCGTCAACAAACAAGTTCATAACGCCTTCAAAGTCTTCCAGCTGGATCATGGCATATGCCTGCAAGATCAACGCCTGTCGCTTATACACTTCATTTTGACGGATCTGTTCCGCATCCAGTGTATTGCGCACATTTTCCAAATAGATTTTCTGTCCGGCATAAGATTCCTTTGCATGTTCATAGGCCTTCTTTGACTGCAAATAATTCTCCGTATAATACAGCGCGCAGATCAGATGCTGCATACCTAAAACTCCATGCACAAGATAGTCGGACACTTCTCCCGTCCCCATATATGTTTGCGTCAGCGCCAATTTGCTTTCCACATATTCGGCGCTTTCATCGTCACGTTTCTTAAAATAGGAAGAGCAATGATCCAAAATATCCGCAGTGTAATCCGCAAAATTCATGCGTGCTTGCGCAGGATTCTGTTTCGGTTGTGCTTTCGGCGTTTCACTCTGTATCTTTCCGGGGATAAACTTTCTGCCGCAATGACCACAGGTTGCGGAAATCTTAGCCTGAATATCCGGCACACGATTTTTTCCATTGCAATGGGGACAGTGCACGATCTTCGTAGGCGGCTGAGGCCAGGTGCCGGTATCAACGTTCTGCTTTTTGCCGCAATACGGACAGGTTGCCGCCACCATCCCTTTATTGGCAGGCAGATTGCTTTCCCGACCGCAATCTATGCAGATCATGCCTATCGTCCATGCAGGATCGGGCTTAATGGGCAAAACATATTCTCTGCCGCAATGCGGGCAAGAGGTATCGCATTGAAATTCCGGATCATGCACCGCCAGCATCGCACCGCACACGCAGGGAAAATGACAAATGCCGCCATCCTTTGACAGTTGAACCACATTTCCCGTTACCGTATTATACTGCCAGCCGCAATTGTCGCATTCTTTCAGCGAAACATTGCTGTGTGTGACCGTACGAAGCTTTGTGCCGCATTTTGGACAAAAATTAATATGCTGATTCATGTTGTATCCTCGTTTCAAGTGCGTTTTCTTTATCTTAACCGCAAAAAAACGGAAGGTCAACAGACCTTCCGTTTTTAAATCAAATTATGATTTTCGCTCAGTCAGCAAATACGGGAACGAACTTGCTGTTGAGGCCGTCATAGACGCCCTTATCGGTGATCATGACGCAGGGCAGGCAGGCAAGTGCCATAACTGCGGTCTTCATCAGCATGCCGTCCTTGCCGTAGCAAAGGGTTGCAACTGCAGCCTGGGTCTTTTCAACATTCTCTGCAACTGCTTCGCAGGGCATGGTGCTCATAAGACCTGCAACGGGCAGTGCCAGCGTGCTGATGGGTGCGCCGTTTTCGATTGCGGTGATACCGCCGCCGACACGTGCAAGCTCAACTGCTGCTGCGTAAGCATCTTCTGCCTTCTTGAAAGCAACGGTGAAGTTGTGGCAGTCGTGAGAAATGGTGGAAGCAAGTGCGCCCTTCTCAAGACCGAAGTCACGATAGACAGCAAGAGTCATGTCGCCGGAGCCGTGACGGTTGCAAAGTGCAACGAAGGTCAGGTTCTCGTCGCCGCTGATGTCGATGTAGCCATCCTTGACGGGCAGTTCTTCATACTCAGCCTTGTACAGGATGCCTGCATTGGGAACGATGACCAGAGTCTTCACGGTGTCGCCGCAGCCTTCGGGTGCCTTCATCATGAAGTTTTCGGGGCCGGTAATCTGGGGCATGTTGACGGTGTTGGGGAACTCGTAGTTGCATACGGGAGCCTCAGCTTCAACCAGCTTGGAGTCTTCCACGATCAGCTTGCCGCCGACAAATACTGCGGAGGGGTTGCGGCCGTCGATCTCGTCCAGAAGCTGCATGTCTGCAACAAAACCGGGAGCGATTGCGCCAAGGTCGGTGATGCCGTATTCGCGAGCGGGGTTATAGGTTGCCCAGCGAAGAGCCTCAACGGGATCTACGCCAAGACCAAGAGCATGCTTGATGACGCGGTTGATGTGACCGGTGGTCAGAATGTCGCCTGCATGGATGTCGTCGGTGCAGATGGAGACGTTGTCGGTATACTTCATGCCCTTGGTGCCGTCAAGCAGACCGGGCAGCATGCCGATGGAAAGAGAGCTGGACTGAAGGTTTACATGAACGCCTTCGCGAAGTTTCTGGCGAACGTCTGCAGCGCCGCGGCTCTCGTGGCAGCTGGTGGGACCTGCAAGGAAGTATGCGGACAGTTCCTTGTTGTAGATGCCGGGCGCATGACCCTGGATGAACATGCCGCGGTCGATACCTGCCTGCACGATGTCGGGCATACGGGGAACGTCGTTGATGACGCCAACGAAGTCCATGACCTCTGCGATACCAAGGATGCCGTCCTCACCCAGAAGCTCTTCAACTTCCTTTACGGTGAACTTTGCGCCGCTGCCTTCTGCGCCTTCAACGGAGGGGATGCAGGAGGGAACCAGTGCATACACACGCATGGGGGACTTTTTGCCGCTTTCCAGCATGAACTTCACG
>JAGBGW010000163.1 GCA_017935825.1 Clostridia bacterium | reverse complement strand
TGGACTTGCCGCCTGCGATAAATGCACATGCTGCTGCAATCACAATGCCGATTGCGAAGATTGCAAGTGCCAGCCATGCGGAATTGCTCTGCAGACGAGCGGTATCGGTCCATGCAAACAGACCGACCACGCCTGCCACGATGAATGCAGCAAGGATTGTCCAAGCAAATTTTGCGGGAACCTTTTTACCAGCAAGGTTGAAACCGCCTGTTTTGCACAGCACCTCACCCTTGCACATGCCTGCGCCAAGACGAAGGAAACCGCCCAGCACAAACATAAAGCAAAGAATACCTGCAACGCCGCAGAAGATCATAATGCGGCCGACGGTGGTGATGGCAACGACAGATTCCATCTGCATGGCTGCGCCAAAGAGGATCAATGCAGCATTGATGCCGTAAATGCCCTTTGCAAGGTTCTTTTTCACTTCGGGATAGACATTGCGAAGGTTTGCAGGCTTGACCTTGCGGTCAGAGAGCTCTGCAAGCACTGCGTTGATCCAAAGAAGGCTGATAGCAATGGCCGCACCAAGTGCAAGGAAGCTTGCCATGGTAAAGATGGTGCCGTCAACGGTCAGCATCAAAACAAGAACGATGATCGCGTGAATCAATGCGGTCACTGCGCCCATCACGCCACCCATGCGATAGCGCCATACAAAGTAGATGCAGACAAGCACAAGACATGCAAGAAGCACGATGGTGTTATAAAGGACCACCTTTGCGGTCATTTCGCTTGCAAGTTCTTCCTGAGAGATAAGTTCCAGGGAGGTATTGAGCTCACCGCTGGAGATCAGACCTGCAAGGCGCTCCGCTTCTTCGATGGCAGGAAGACCGGAAATGGAGACCACACCGTCTTCGATGACACCGTTGAGGGTAGGTGCTGCGATCGCTTCGTCATCCAGATAGATGTAGAGGGTCTGACCCTGATAGTCACGGGTGACCTGTGCAAAAATCTCGGTGCCCTCTTCGTCGAACTCCAAGGTTACTGCAGGGGTCTCGGTTTCAGCAAGATAACCTGCAACTGCATAGTGAACGTTTGCGCCTGTCAGAAGCACTTCACCCGATGCAAGCTGGAAGGTAAGCTTACCGCTTTGACCAAGGTTTTCGATCACATCATCGATGTTTTCCATCATGGGAATTTCAATGCGGATCTGCGTGTCGTCGACCTGGGTCAGCACCGCATCCTTACAGCCGTTTGCACGAAGGCGCGCCTGCTGTTTTTCCATGGTGGCAGAGACGGCATAATACATATCGTCGTCTTCGTTGAGCGCAGATGCTTCATATACAAGTTCCACACCGCCCTGCATGTCAAGACCATACTCAAGCAGCGAGAAGAACGATTTTACGTTATAGATACCAAAGGGAAAGCCGATCAGAGCGACCGCGGTCAGTGCACATACAAGTGCCACGATCACAACGAACTTTACGGCGGCGGATTTTTTCATGATGTCGAACATCCTCCTAAAGTGACTGCAAAGGGCAAAATACCCCATATTTCATACATATATGAATTATACGCATAAGCCGTCATTCCGTCAAGAAATGGTTGTTTAAACCGTTACATTTATGCATAAAAAATCCTTTCGGATGCAATATCATTTTGCCCCGAAAGGTGGATTTTATGTATCTGTATGTAGTTTCTATATCATAATCAATGTTTCGCAAAAAGAACGCTGAAGAAAAAGGACACAACGATACAAAACAGCGCATCCAGCGCAAGCGGCACTGAGAAAGATACTGTCTTTATCGTGATGGAATGAATGAGAAAAAACAGTCCCCAATAGATACATCCAAGAAGAAGTCCACGTTGCCACGCTTTGCCTGTGCCCTTTCTTGCAAAGACAAAAGCACCTGCACCAAGGGACAGCACACGCACCGCATAGGATAGAATATTGATCGTCCGATCGCTTGGCGCGATCGATTTGACCAAAAGCACTTCCAAAACGATCAAAAGTACGGTTGCCAAAAACGTTACTGCAAGTGCACCTGCCAGGGCAGGAAGCATTCCTTTTTCCACATTTTCCTTTACGCTGTTTTGCTTTTGCATGCAGCATTCTCCCCTTTATCAAGTTTCTGATACAAAACTTTATGCAGACTGTATAGTATTTAGTCCCATCGCTCTTGACAAAAGCTTTTTAATTTCATAAGATAAACGAGTGGTCAATTTCACAGCGAAGGGAAATAAGTAAGTTTCCTATCTCATACAAAAGCGAGTCGGGGCATGGTGAAAGCCCGATGGTATGACGGAAGCCCAAGGCACTCCCCGAGTGAAGGAACACCGCAAAAGAGCGGGCGGCCGAAGCCATCGGTCGTCAAAAAGGGTGGAACCACGGAATACGTCAAATGCGTCTTTCGTCCCTTTTCTTCAGAAGAAGGGATGAAAGGCTTTTTTCATTCCCAAAATCAAACAATCCGGTTTGAAGGAGGACAAATCACAATGGAAACCAAACCCGAAGTCAAGCGCGCAACGATGGAAAAGATCGTCGCACTGTGCAAAAATCGCGGCTTCATCTTCCCCGGCTCCGAAATCTACGGCGGCCTTGCAAACACCTGGGACTACGGCCCTCTTGGCAGCGAATTCAAGAACAACGTGCGTAACGCATGGTGGAAGAAGTTCGTTCAGGAAAGCCCCTACAACGTAGGTCTGAACGCAGCAATCCTGATGAACCCCCAGACCTGGGTAGCATCCGGTCACGTTGGCGGCTTCTCCGACCCTCTGCTTGACTGCAAAGAGTGCAAGAGCCGTTTCCGTGCAGATAAGCTGATCGAGGAATTCCTCATCGCTAAGGGCGAAGTACCTGCTGTTGATGGTCTCAAAGATGCAGAGCTTGAAGCTATGATCGAAGAGCTTCAGATTCCCTGCCCCGACTGCGGCAAGCACAACTTCACCTCTATTCGTAAGTTCAACCTGATGTTCAAGACCTTCCAGGGCGTAACCGAAGACTCTTCTGCAGAGATCTACCTTCGTCCCGAGACCGCGCAGGGCATCTTCGTAAACTTCAACAACGTCATCCGCACCACCCGCCGCAAGCTGCCCATGGGTATCGCACAGGTCGGTAAGTCCTTCCGCAACGAGATCACCCCCGGCAACTTCACCTTCCGTACCCGTGAGTTCGAGCAGATGGAGCTGGAGTTCTTCTGCAAGCCCGGTGAGGACCTTGAGTGGTTCACCTACTGGCGCAACTTCTGCCACAACTTCCTGCTTTCTCTGGGCATCCCGGATGAAGAGCTTCGTCTTCGCGACCACTCTCCTGAGGAGCTTTCTCACTACTCCAACGCAACCACCGACATCGAGTTCCTGTTCCCCTTCGGCTGGGGCGAACTTTGGGGCATCGCAGACCGTACTGACTTTGACCTGAAGCAGCACGCAATGCACTCCGGGGAGAAGTTTGAGTACATGGATCCCATCACCAACGAGCGTTTCATCCCCTACTGCGTGGAACCCTCCCTTGGTCTTGACCGCGTGACCCTTGCATTCCTTTGCTCCGCATACCGCGAAGAGACTCTTGAGAACGACGACACCCGTGTGGTTCTTGGTCTGCATCCCTACCTTGCTCCCTTCAAGGCAGCAGTTCTGCCTCTGCAGAAGAACAAGCTGGGCGCACTTGCCCGTGAGATCCAGCAGGAGCTCAGCGCAGACTTCATGGTCGACTACGACGAGACCGCTTCCATCGGTAAGCGCTATCGCCGTCAGGACGAGATCGGTACCCCCTACTGCATCACCGTTGACTTCGACACCCAGGAAAACGGCACCGTCACCATTCGTGACCGTGACACCATGGAGCAGATTCGCCTGCACAGAAGCGAACTGAAGGCATGGCTTGCTGAGAAGACCCGCTTCTAATTCTTAGACATAATGAACTCCCCATCCGAATTTCGGATGGGGAGTTTTTGTATGGTTCTTTTTCATGATACCCCCTCAGTCTCGCTAAGCTCGACAGCGTCCAGGTTGCAGAATGGTCGTCTTTCACCCATTCGGATGAAATTCTCCCTTTTGCTAACCGATCTCCGTCTCCCTTCATCCGCCACTGGCGGCGGTCGACTTCGTTCCCCCCGCTAAAGCAGGGGAGCCTTTTGCCTCCACCTCTTTAGAGGGGGAGGTGGCACAGCGAAGCTGTGACGGAAGGGATGCACCAGCAATTTTTCTTTTAAAATAATCTTTTTTATTCCATCAAAATCGCGTATACTAATTCTGTATGCAATCTTAAATCTCATACATCGTACCATCACGCCAAGGAGGCTTTTATAATGGGCAAAGATGTGCTTTCCCAATACGACACCACCTATACGCAGAATCGAGAGATCAGCTGGCTGCGGTTCAACCGCCGTGTGCTGGAAGAGGCAGCGGACGACAGAGTACCGCTTCTGGAGCGCCTGAAGTTCATCTCCATTTTTACAAGCAACCTGGACGAGTTTTTCATGGTGCGTGTGGGAAGTCTGTTTGATTTGTCCTTGATGTCTCCCAAGGAGGAAGACAATAAAACCGGCGAAACTCCCATCCAGCAGCTGAACGCCATTTTCGAGGTCATTCCCGGTCTTGTGCAGATGAAAAACTGCATCTTCCAGACCGTCACCGCGGAACTTGCCGCAAAGGGCATCTGCGATCTTTCCGACAATCTGAGCGATGCAGAGGAAAAGAAGTACGTATCCCAGTACTTCAAGAATTTCATCCAGCCCGTGCTTTCCGCACAGGTCATCGACGCCCATCATCCCTTCCCCCATCTGGTAAACAAAGCCCTGTATGTGGCGGTTTTGCTTCGTGACAAGAAAGGCCACACATCCTTGGGTCTGATCCCCGTGCCCGAATCCGTGCCTGCGTACGTGGTTTTGCCCAACAATAATGGTCTTACCCACTACGTGCGCACCGAGCGCATCATTCAGCAAAACGCTGCGAGGCTTTTTGCACCTTACAAGGTGGAAGAATCTTGCGTGCTTGCCATCACCCGCAATGCGGACGTGCGCTTTGACGATGAGAAGTTTGAAGACAGCGACATCGATTACCGCAATCGCATCAGCAAGCTGATCAAAAAACGCAGCAATTTGTCCATCGTGCGTTTGGAGATTTCCCAGCACATCGGCGTTGAGTTTATGAAGATGCTCAAAGCACGAATCAATGTCTCCGATAAGCAGATTTATGTGGATGCTGCTCCCCTGGACATGCATTACGTCTACCCCCTTTGCAGCAAGATCGATCAGGCACTTGCAAAGGAGCTTTCCTTTGAGCCTTATCAGTCCCGCTGGCCCGAGGATCTTTCCCCCGAGCGCAGCATGATCGAGCAGATCAAAAAGCGCGATCATCTTTTGAGCTTCCCCTTCGACCGCATCGATCCGTTCCTGCGCCTTTTGAGCGAAGCTGCGGAAAACCCCAACGTGGTTTCCATCAAGATCACCATTTACCGCTTGGCTTCCACCTCCCGCATTGCACAGATCCTCTGCCGCGCGGCGGAAAACGGCAAGGAAGTCACGGCACTGATGGAGCTTCTTGCTCGCTTTGACGAGGAAAACAACATCTCCTGGTCCCAGATGCTGGAAGATGCAGGCTGCCACGTCATCTACGGCATCGAGAACTTCAAGTGCCACAGCAAGATTTGCCTGATCACCATGCAAAACGGCGAGCAGGTGGAATACATCACCCAGATCGGTACGGGCAACTACAATGAAAAGACCAGCGCGCTGTACACCGACCTTTCTCTTATGACGGCGGCGCAGGATATCGGTCAGGATGCAAGCATATTCTTCCAGAATATGCTCCTTGGCAACCTTGCCGACACCTACGATCACCTGCTGGTGGCGCCCAACGGATTAAAAAACAAGCTGCTTCAATATATGGATCGTGAGATCGCCAAGGGCAGTGAAGGCTTCATCTGCATCAAGGCAAACTCCCTCACCGATCGCCAGATCATCGATAAGCTCTCCGAAGCTTCCGGTGCAGGCGTACGCATTGAGCTGATCCTGCGCGGTATCTGCTGTCTG
>JAGBGW010000162.1 GCA_017935825.1 Clostridia bacterium | reverse complement strand
CTGCAGGTTCCAAAAGTGCACCTTCTTCCCACGGGAGGCAAAGGCAAGTTTTACGGCGTTGTATTCACGCACCATGTTGGGCAATAGGTGGATCGCTGCCAAAATGCCGTAGGCGAATTTTGGAGAAAGGCGGCACTGGTGCATCAGGCTTTGAATGAACAGTTCGCCGTCCGTGGTCAGCGAAAACAAAATGCCCAGCCCTGCATAAGCCAGCAGCCGTGTGGAAAGCTGCAACGCAGAATAGAAATTGGTGGACATGGCGGCGCGCACCGCATAGGGGATAGCCTGTACATTTTCCATCTGCGTGATGTTCACGCTGTTGCCCTTTGCATAGTACAGCCCCATGATGAAAAGTCCTGCCGCGACAACCAGTGCAGGGATCAAAATGCGGATGAAAGCTTTGAATTTCGCATCGGAGAAAAACAAAAGCAGCAAAATGCATAAGCCGAACACTGCAGCATTCAGCGTTACAAGATATTGAAACGACAGCAAAATTACGCAGATCAGGATCGTCAGCACTTTAATGGAAGGATTCCAGCGTTCAAGTTTCATGGGACACCTCCGAAAGTGTGCGATCCTGCAGACGATAGATCTTGTCCGCCCATGCGTGTGCAAGATCTTCGTCGTGGGTGATAAACACCACACTCAATTCCTCCTGCTCCATCTTCTCCTTCAAAAGCTGCATGATGCTGTTTGTGGATTTTGCATCCTGCCCGTAGGTGGGTTCGTCCAGGAAGAGAACTTTCTGACCGCCTGCCAATACCGACAGCACCGCAAGGCGCCGCTGCTGCCCCTGACTTAACATATAGGGCGAATAGCGATGGTATTTTGCAAGGGAAAAGCTTTCAAGCAGCTCCATGGCGCGCTCGTCTCCCGAAGGAAGACTTGCCGAAACCTCCTGCAAAACGTTCTGCGTAATGAACTGGTTGCCGGGATTCTGGAACACCACGCCGATTTGAGAAAACAGTGCCGACGGCTTCAATTTCTTGATATCCGTACCGTCCAAAATGATCTGTCCCTCAAAGGGTAGCTGCTTTAAAATCGACAAAAACAACGTGGTCTTGCCGCTGCCGCTTTTGCCAAGCAGTGCCGTCATGCACCCTTTGGGGAAGGTTGCTGAAGCATTTTCGATCAGCGGTGCAAGCGGTGTTTTCTTCGTCGATGCTGGGTGGGGGATCGTCACATTCTGCAGTACAAGACAAGCTTCATTTGCAGTATTTTGATTCGATTTTTCCTGTCTTTTCGCAGGATAAAACAATCCGTTTGCATGGAACAGCGATTCATATTGCGCAAGATTATCCTTGTTGATACCTCGTGCAAGTATCTTTGCACCTTCGCCAAGGACGATAATTTCATCTGCTGCATCCATCCAGCGATCTGGTTTGTGATCGATGACCACAATGGTTTTGCCCTGCCTGTGCAGTGTTTTCAGCATTTGGACAATGGGTGCGGCAGAATCTTCGTCCAGGTTGGCGAGGGCTTCGTCCAGTACGATGCACTTGGAATCCAGCACCGCAAGGCAGCAAAGCGCCGCCTTCTGCTTTTCACCACCCGAAAGGGTATGAAGCTTACGCTCCAGCAGCTGCTCCATGGAAAACAGCTTTGCCGTCTGCAAAAGCCTTTCATCCATCTCCTCTTTGGGAATGCAGATATTCTCCATGCAAAAGATCATTTCCTGCCGCAGCGTGTCCATGCAAAACTGCAGGTCGGGATTTTGAAACATCATGCTGACGTACTTTGCACGATGCTGCGGGGAAAGTGTGCTTACCTCCTGTCCAAACAGGGTGATACGTCCGCCTTCCAGCACACCGCCGTTTTGGGGATACAGTCCGCAAAGCACAGCGGCAAGTGTGCTCTTGCCGCTGCCGCTTGCACCCATCAGCACGGTGAAACTGCCTTGTTTTAAAGTCAGATTCACGTGATCGAGGATGTTCCGCTTTCCCTTTTCAAGGTAGCGGAACACCGCATCTTCTGCGCAGATGGCGTAATCCATCGTTTAGTCCTCAAGGTTGCTGTTGACACTGTCGCAGATCGCGTAGCCGCGAAGCACGCCTGCCTTGGCAAGGGAATCGGAAAGCAAGGGCGTTGCAAATGCATCGATGGCGATTGCGCTGATGATACGGACAGCCAGCATCAGTGCAAGTACAGGCAGTGCGATCAGGTTATAGCCGCTGACGATCAGGTTGTAGACCATAGTCACACAGGAACAGATGATGGAAGCGAGAATAAAGGTCTTGCGGTCAAACTTCTTATAGCGGGTCAGCATGAAGATCAGCTCAAAACCAAAACCCTGCACGAAGCCGGAGAGGATGATAATGGGGCCAAAGAAGTTGCCCATCAGCGTCTCGATGATGGCCGCGAGAATTTCAGCGACAATGCCTGCGCCGGGCTTGCGGATGACGTAGACGGCAAAGGCGACTGCCATAAAGTAAAGGCCATAGAAGGGTTCATAGCCAAGGGAAGACATGCCTGCAGGGGTCAAAACGCCTGCAAGGAAGCCGCCTGCGTAGGTCGCACCAAGGAAAATCACGCCAAAGAGCACGGCGCACACGGCGATCATCAGAATGTCTTTCAGTTTCCAGGAATTGCTTTTCATTGTATGATACCTCATTTATTCTTTCGTAGGGCTGTTGACGGAAAAAGTGATCTCAAAAATGTAGTGGGAAATATGCTCTGCGCAGTATTCATTCACGTCGTGGATGTAGGAGAAAAGCGCCTGTACATCGCAGGATAAGATGGTGCAGTAGTGGCTGGACTTTTCATAGATCCCAAGGTCGATGGCGTGATTGACCACATGGGCGATGTGCTGCATGTAGTTTTCCACGCCCATGGGGTAGAGGGAAATCTTTGCACTGACAGGGAAGTGGACGCCTGCAATTGCAGGTTCGTTCATCAGCACATCATCTTCTGCCATAAAACGGTCCGCATCCACATCGCCGGGGCAGCCTTTGGAGAAGGTGGCTTCCATGGTCATGTGGATATCGGGGTCATAGGCATGGATGAAGCAGGCCTTGAGGGCATCTTCCACATGCACTGCGCGGCCGCGATAAAGCGTGGAAAGCTTGTCGGTTTGAGACCAGACCTTGCTTGTGTCCACCTTGCCCACGGCGGACAAAATGACATCGATGTAGCGGTCACTCATCACGCCGAGGGAAAAGCGGCAGCCCGTGATGGGGCTTTGCAGGCCGCAGCCACAGCCGCATCCGCAGCTTTGACCGTAAGTTACATACTGTTTTTCGGACATAAAAAACCTCCCGAACGAGATATTTTTGTCCGGGAGTGTGGTTTTATAGATTGGAATTGCTCTTTTGCAAAAGAAAATGCCTGACAATACCACCACGGGTACGGTCAGGCAAATAACCTTTGAATGAAGCAGTCTCTCCCTACGCTAATATGACTTAGTTCAGGTTCAACGGGTCAATCATCTCAGTCTTTCGACACCCCGGGACTTGGAGACAGTATAACCGCTGACAAAATCGTTGTCAAGGGTCGAATTTTGGTTTTCGATTTGTTATACTGTGATAGAAATATAGGAAAACAAGGGTGAGCAGTATGACAAAAAAACTTTCTGTTTCGATGATGTGTGCCGATCTTTTCACGCTGGATGACTGCATCCGCCGTTTGGAACAGCAGCACATTGAATACCTTCATATGGACGTCATGGACGGCAAATTCGTCAACAACTACTGCCTCGGTACGGACTTCATTCGTCAGGTGAAGGCGCGCACATCCATTCCGCTGGACATCCACCTGATGGTGGAACAGCCCGAGCGTGTGCTGGATTGGTTTGAGTTTGGCGAAAATGACTTCGTCTCCGTTCATGTGGAGTCCACCAACCACCTGCAGCGCTCATTGGAGCAGATCCATGCCCGCGGCGCAAAGGTCATGGCGGCGCTGAACCCTGCCACGCCCATCTGCATGATCGAAAATATCCTCGACGATATCGACGGCGTATTGGTGATGACCGTAAACCCCGGCTTTGCGGGACAGAAGATGGTGCCTTCCACTTTGAAGAAGACCCGTCAGCTTCGCGCATTCCTGCATGAGCGCGGCTACTCCCATATCCAGATCGAAGTGGACGGAAACGTCAGCTTTGAAAATGCACCAAAAATGGCGGCGGCAGGCGCAGACATCTTCGTCTGCGGTACCTCCAGCGTATTCCACGGCAGTGCCGCGATGGAAGAGAACATTGCAAAAATCAGAAGCCTGATCGATTGAATATAAGTATAAAAAGACAGCCGAAGCATGTTTCGGCTGTTTTTTTGTTTGAATCTATTAAGATTTCATATAAATATTTCCATACCGATTGACGAATATCGAATATGTATTTATAATTGATATTGAAATACTGATTATAATCTCGATTATAATACAGCATCAATTCTCAACTGGAGGCAATTTTTATGGATCGTTTGAATGGCAAAGTCGCTATCGTTACCGGTGCAAACTCCGGCGTTGGCGCAGCAACCGCAGTAAAATTCGCAGCAGAAGGCGCTAAGGTGGTCATCACCGCCCGTCGTGAAGCTCCCCTGATGGAAGTGGCAGCAAAGATTCGCGAGGCAGGCGGCGAAGTCCTGCCCATCGTCAGCGACATTTCCGTCGTGGCAGACGCAAAGCGCGTTGTAGCTGAAACCCTTGCTGCATTTGGCAAAATCGACGTCCTCATCAACAATGCAGGCGTTCTGGACGGCGGTCTGAAGGCAATCGACAAGTTCACCGACGAGGATATGGATCGCGTCATCGACATCAACACCAAGGGCACCATGATCATGATGCGCGAAGTGACCGCTCATATGGCAGAAACCGGTGTGGGTTCCATCGTCAACGTGACATCCGTTGCAGGTTACTACGGCACCGGCGGTGCAGCATACGTTGCATCCAAGGCTGCCATCATCGGCATCACCCGCCACACTGCACTGCGCTTTGCAGGCACCGGCGTTCGCTGCAACACCCTGTGCCCCGGCACCATCGTCACCCCCATGGTTGCAGACATGAACCCTGCAAACCTTGACATGGACATCTTTGGTCAGATGATGAAGCACAACGACCTGAAGGTACAGCCCTGCATGCCCGATGACCTTGCAAACATGCTGCTGTTCTTTGCATCCGACGAATCCCGCGCCATCACCGGTCAGGCAATCGTCACCGACTTTGGTTCCACTCTGTAAGAAAACGAAAAAAGCACGATGGTGAAAACTGTCGTGCTTTTTTAATGCACTTGTTTGGAAGTGTGTGATATAATTGGTTTGATAAATTGGAATTTGACCGAGGTATGGAAATGGGTAAAACTTACAATATCAGAAGATTTCAACATAGTGATGCAAACGAAGTGTCTGCGTTAATCATTAAGACGCTTAGAACAACAAACAGCAAGGACTATTCCGCAGAATACATTGAGAATGATGTTAAAATGTTCAGTCCAGAAGGTGTAATCGAACGAGCTGGATGGACACATTTTTATGTTGTCTGCGACGGAGAAACGATTGTTGGATGCGGCGCAATTGGTCCATATTGGGGCAAGGCAGACGAAAGTAGCTTGTTTAATATCTTTGTGCTGCCAGAATATCAAGGCAAGGGTGTAGGCCGTAAGATAATTGAAACATTGGAAAGTGATGATTACTTTTTACGGGCAAAGCGTATCGAAATTCCTGCTTCTATTACAGCCTGCCCGTTTTATAAAAAAATGGGCTATACATATAAGAATGGAATTGATAATATTGATGAGGAACAGTTGTTCCGTTTGGAGAAATTCAGATAAATTCCAATTTCTCAAACACATAGGAATACATTATGAAAAACGCCATCGGATTCTCCGATGGCGTTTTCTTTTTTCGATTATTCGTAACGGATCAGCTTATGTGCATCGTCGATGGTCTTGTAGATGCCTGCTGCAACCAGTGCATACAGTGCGGAACCAAATGCGGCTTCTTCCTTATGGGCAGGAATGTTGATGGAAAGACCAAAGATGTTTTCCACGCGGGTGCGCAGTGCCTTGTTGTTGCGGATGGCGTTGCCGGAGCCGACCATGACGGTCTTTTCACCTGCAAGATAGGGCAGGAACTGTGCGTACATGTCGCGCATTTCGCCGATGATGCCGTACATGAAACCGTTGCAGAGGTTTGCCATGTTGAAGTTGTCCACGTCGATGTTGGCAATGCTGCCGCGCACGGTGGGCTGGGTACGGGTACCTGCAAAGCGGGTGTCTACGTCGAGGGGATTGGAGAACTCGGTGACCTCTTCCATCAGACGGTTCATGGCAGGATAGGCACTTTCCACCTTCTGACCCGTGATGTACTCAG
>JAGBGW010000161.1 GCA_017935825.1 Clostridia bacterium | reverse complement strand
CACCGACAACCGCTTCAACCCTCCTGCAGGTCGTTTCCCTGCCATCGAAGAGGACGAAGCGCCCTATCGCCTGCTTTGCAACGAATACCCCGAAGCAAAGTGATTTGTTGCCAAATCACTTTGCAGTGAAATTCTGCCTTTCGGCAGAGTGAAATTTACCCTTCGGGTAAGTGAAATATTGCTTCGCAATGTGAAATTTGCGATGCGATGCATCGCAAGATGAATATGGTTTTAAAAAAGACTGTAAGCATTATGCTTACAGTCTTTTTGGTAGGCAATTTGGTATTGCTTTGGTATAATGTTGGCAAGATATTTTGCTTGAAAGGAAAATCATTATGTTCCGTGAACTTGTCAGATTTAAAAAACAGCTGCCCAACGAGGAGTGCATCGAGGTTCTGAAAAATGAGCTTCGCGGTGTTTTGAGCGTGCTTGGCGATGAAGACTATCCCTACGGCATGCCGCTGAACCATTTTTATTATGAAGAAGATGGCTGCATCTATTTCCACAGCGGCATGGCAGGACACAAGATCGACGCCATCAAAAAGCACAACAAGGTCTCCTACTGTGTTTATGATGAAGGCTATCGCAAAGAAGGCGACTGGGCGCTGACCTTCCGCAGCATCATCGTCTTTGGCAAGATCGAGATCGTGGATGATCCCCAAACGGTGATCGATATTTCCCGTGCACTTTCCTACAAGTTCACGCAGGACGAGGCCTACATCGAAGATGAGATCAAAAACAACGCCCGCCGCACGATTCTGCTTCGCCTTGTACCCGAGCACATCTGCGGCAAGCTGGTTCATGAGGCATAAGTGTTTCAATCAAAAAGGGATGTGTTTTATCAACACATCCCCTTTTTTCTTAGTCAAGGATCCACGTAAAGGGCACATGCAATGCAGGGGTTTCTCTGCCGTCTTTTGTGACCGCCCAGACAGCGAGCTTATCGTCATCCACGATCAGGTGGATGCGTTTGCCGCTGCGGAAGGTCTTTTTCCAGGTGCCATCTTGTTCATCGTACTCCAGCGCCATGTCGTGTTTTAAGTCATTGCCCGTATCGCCGATGGAAACAGGCGTGGAAACATAGACGCCTTCCAGTTCCTGCGCAGGAATATCCACAAAAGCTGTGATGGTATTTTCCGTTTCCTGCAGCATGATGTTATCCGAATTGAGCTTCGCAGCGCGCACACGGATGCTGTTATCCTGCACAGGCGCCGCATACATTCTCTTGGGAAGTGTCCACGCCTTTTGGGGCATGGCTTCTGTATCCGCTTTGGGATAGTGCAGGTAGATAAACGGTGCATCCTGCTCGCCTTCCCAATTCACCTGCAGTTGTGCTTCTTCACCGACAAAGACGTGATCTGTGATATCCGCAAAATAAACCGTCTTTGCATCGAATTGCCGCAAAGTTCGGCTAACGATTTTCTCAACTTCCATGGTAATGGACTTGCCGTTCACAAGCAGACAGACGTTTTCCACCTGATCCGCATCTTCAAACAGCACCCATGCCCAAAGGCGATCAGGACGTGTCCAGCAAACGTTGTTACGTTTGAGTGCCCGTTTGTATATTTCGATGACCTCATCGTTTTCGTCGCTCAGCTGGGATTTACCCCACTGCAGCATTTCTTCGATTTCTTCACTCATCACAAAGCTTGCACAGGCTTTGCCTTGCTTGGGGGAAACAACTTCCAGCGCACGGGGCAGTGCATTGGTTACTGCGTGATCGATCGCTTCGCTGTCCGCAGGATCGCACAGGTGATACACCAGCACTTCATAAGGCGGCACGATGACGGATGTCGTTTCGCCGAAGGCATAGGTCACATCGGGCGCATCGGTGAAGGGATGGATCATACAAAGGGCGAAGTGGCGGTCGGTCTGTTCCATGCCGATGCGCTCGTTCAATGGGATATCGATGGCAAGCGGTACGGGCATATCGTTGACCAGGAACAGATACCCCTCATTGTTCATGATTTTTGCATAGCCTTCCACACCGCCGCAGCCCGTCTGGCTGCCGAAAGGAATGGTGTGCTTGCTGTATTCAAAATGCTCCCGTGCCCAGGCGATCCACTTGTTGTAGAAAGGAATATAGCCGTCGATGCGTTCGGGGTCATCGGGCAGAACGGGCACCGTGACAGGACCGCCGGATGCAATGGCGCACAGCAGTGCAAACTTCCAGCCTGTGTAGTCGAATATCTTATCCAAATTCGTTTCACAAAGGTCGCACACCTGTGCCATGCGATGGGCAAGACCGTGGTTCATGGCAGGCGGCAGGAAACGGAAATAATAATCCCACTGACACTGCTGACGTGCGCCGTTGGCGGTCATGCGGTCCACACTAAGATCGCGGGAGACGTGGGTCATGACATAGGGTTCGTTTTCCCAATACGCCTCATGCTGGTCGATGTAGCGGAAGCCCCAGACGCCGTACTCTTTATTGCCGTGGAAGCCCTGATAGTACAGCTCGGGGAATTCTTCTTTCAGCGCTGCCATGATGCGGATACTGTTACGGAACCCTTTGTAAGCCCCCTTACCAGGGAGATGTTCGTGCTGATCGCTGTAGCAGAACATGCCGTTGCCTGGGCCGGGATCCCAGTCCCAGACGTGCAATCCGTATTTTTTGATGGTGTTTTTCTGCACGCCCACATACCACTGCAAAAAGCCCTCGTCGCAGATGCAGTTTTCGCCGCTGACATTGCCCATGACGTCGATCTTTTTCCACGTGGGATTGTTGGCGTAGGGGATCATGGTGGCATTGCCGTACAGACCATTGCCTGCAGTGCCCGTGTACATGCCCACACGAAGGTTATTTTCCCTTGCATGGATCAAAAGTTCCTCCGCGGTAGAGCCTTCGGGGAATAGTTCCCAGTAAGAATCGGGATCGGCGTTTGGAATTTTATTGGGGCAAAGCGGATTGAAGATCAAAGTGTCGCCGGTCAGTTTTCCAAATGCCGCCACATGGCGGTGGTAAGCTTCCAGATGCTCCGCTGTTTCAGGGCGCTGGGGCAGGTTGCTGAAAAAGTTATAGCTTGTGAAGGTGAACTTCTTGTTTTTGATATCCAGATAGTCCGCCGTGTAGTCGTTGAAGTTGCGGATCTCGGCAAAATCCAGTGCAATACCCTCGGATGGGTTACGGTAACGGGAGTGGTCGCGGCCGTTCATGCGCATGGGCATGTGCGGCGTTTCGGGGCGGATCATTTCGCCGGTCAGCTTGTAGATACCGATGAAGTTGGCGTCGGATGTGTACCACTGTCCTGTTTCCAGAATCAGGGAAGGTGCATACGCCATTTGGTCATCCTCCAAGGTAACAAAGGGGTTTGCAAAGCCGCGGCAGATGCCGAGCTTTCCCTTGCGTTCAAACACTGCGGCTGATGCATTGTAGAAGGTATGGTACAAAAACCGCTCGCCTGCTTTTTGCAGAGGCTGTTCCACACGCAGCAGCTGCGTTTTTCTTGAAAAGCGCATGGACACCACGCGATTGACGAACGATGCGCCTTCCACAGGCACATAGTACAGGGTAAATCTTGCGCCTTCCACCCGATATACGAAGGTATCCCCTTGTTTTTCGCAGGGCAGTTCCCGAAGGCTGTAGCGTACCGCATCGGTATAGATCAAAATGTCGTCGCCATCTACGCCATAAGTCAGATGCCCAAGACAAAGGCCTGTCAAAAAGCCATGTTCATTGACACGAAAGGCAAGTTGTTGTGCCATAGTTTTATCCTCCCCTTTATTAAAATGGAATTACACCCTACCGTCCGGGTTATCCGTTGTGTTTTCATCATTATACCATAAAAAAACGGACGCGATACTGCGTCCGTTTTTCGTTTAGTTCTGGTTGCTCTGCTCAGTACGATTCTTGTTCTGACCCTTGGTCTTGTTTTTGTTCTGAGAAGTCTGCTTGTGGTTGTTCTGTTCCATAGCCGTGCGTCCTCCTTTCTTTGGAAGTCGCATTTAGTATCGGCGATGGAAGCGGTTTTATGCGTTTTTTGTGTTCTTTTTCGCCGTAAGGATAAACAGGACGAAGGCAGCTGCAAACACCGCAGTGCCGAAGGTAAAGAAGCCGACGGAGCCAAAGCGATCCACCAACACGCCGCCCAGGATGTTGGTCAAAACGGCGCAAAGCAGCGCCGCACTGCCTGCAAGGGACTGGGCGCTTGCCACGGCATCCTTGGGCGCCACACGGTAGACGTAATGCACCATGGCGGCAAGGTACAGACCGAAGAACAGTCCGTGTGCCATCAGTGCAATGGCAATAATTGCCACATTGCCTGCCAGTGCGCAGGCAAGATGTTCAAGGAAAAACGCTGCAAAGCAGATCGTCAATACGGGCTTTGCATCCCACTTTTTCAAACATGCCGCGCCAAACAGCAGCATAGGCACTTCCGTGTAGGATTTCAGTGCCACAAGGGTGCCCAGCATATCGCTTGATGCACCAAGCTCGGAAAGCTTATAGGGAAGGAACGTGGTCAGGCAGTAGATGGGAATGCCCATCGCCGCGTGGCACAGTAAAAACAAAAGAAAACTTTTGCTGGAAAGTGCGGTACGCACGCCTGCGCGGTTGTTCTTTTCTTTTTTCTCCTCTTTCTTCTCTTCTTTTTTCTCCGCAATAACGCCGTCGTCATACTTTCTGCCCGTAAAAATACAGAAAAGCAACGTCAGCGCGGCGAACACACTGTAGCCATAGAGGATGGAGGCATTGGTGCCCGTCTTCGCCGCCAGCTGACCGTAGAGGATGCACATGGTAGCGCCGCTGACGGAGCCGATGAGGCGGATGGAACCGAAGGAAAATGCGCCCGTTTCCTCCGCACAGCGCAGTGTCCAGGAATCAAGCAGGCTGTTGGCAGGAATGCGGAAAAATGCCCAGACCATCAGAAGGATCGCCGCCACGGGGATGCCGAAGATGGTCTTTGCACCAAAGGCGGGAATGCATGCCATGATGGCGCCTGCCAGCACCACGTCGATCATAAAGGCGCATCGGGCGGAGTTGATCTTATCTGCAAAATTTCCCAGTACGGGAGAAGAGACGATGCCCACGCAGTTGAGCAGCGCCATGATGGTACCGACGAAGGATGCGGAAAGCCCCATTTCCTTTAAATACGTTGCCACGAACGCCGTTGCCGCATGGGCAAGGAAGAAAATCAGCGTGACAGCGGAAAACACAAGGCGCGCACGGGGCGCAGAGGATGATTTTTGCATAGAATTTATTTCTCCAATATCAGTTCATACCAGAACCATTATACGCACAAAGGGCATTTCCCGCAATGGACAAAGCGACACATTTTAACGTCGAAAAATCCCGTTTTTTCCCTGTTTTACTGGATTTTTTCAAACAAAGATTGCAAGATACAGACATGTATATTATAATATTTGCGCAAGCTTTTGAAGGCTGCTATCTTTTTTAATCAAGGCGGAGGATGGTATGTTTACCACAGTAACTCTGAACCCCTGTCTGGACCGCACTGCATTTATCAGCGGCTTCCAGTTTGGCGAATTCAATGCCGTGACCAAGTCCAACGTGGACATCTCCGGCAAGGGCATCAACGTTTCCGTTGCTCTGGCTCAGCTTGGCGTTCCCACCCACAGCGTATACTTCAACTATTTGAACGATAAAGACACCGTGCCCAACTTCCTGGCGGAAAAGGGTATCGAAGGTACCGGTCTTGACGTGCCCGGCTCCATCCGTGTCAACTTTAAGCTGTTTGACAGCATCTCCCACATCATGACCGAGTGCAACGAAAAAGGCTGCCCCGTCACGGAAGAAGATGTCAAGCGCGCATACGATGCGATCGTCGATCAGATCGACAAGTCCACCGCAGTCATCCTCACCGGCAGCGTGCCCCCCGGTGTGCCCACGGATTTCTACTATCAGCTGATTTTGGAGATCAAAAAGCGCGGCAAGATCGCAATTCTTGATGCAGACAAGGATCTGTTCCGCGAAGGCATCAAGGCTTGCCCCGATTTCATCAAGCCGAATCGCAGCGAGCTGCAGCGCCTTTGCGGTCGTGAGCTCAATACCTTGGGCGAGATCGTCGGTGCCGCAAAGGAACTGATCGCACAGGGCATCGGCCATGTATGCGTATCCATGGGTCCCGACGGCGCAGTGCTCTGCGACAAGGACCATGTGGTCTATGCAAAGGGCGCATCTTTGGAAGTCAAGGGTCTGCAGGGCGCAGGTGACTCTTTGGTCGCCGGCATGTGCATGGCAATAGCAGAAGGTCTTGGTCTTGAAGACATGCTGCGCTACGCCGTTGCCGCAGCAAACGGCTCCATCATCCGCGAAGGTACCCTGATGTGCACCCGCGAAAACTTCGATTTCATGCTCCCCCGCGTGGATATTTCCGTGATGGAGTAAAAACAGCAGACATAAAAGACCTCAGGGAAACCTTGAGGTCTTTTCTCTTTTCTTGACACAGATTCACCATAATTTTATAATAGAATCAACAATTTATGCACGTGAAAGGGGAATATTCCTATGTCTTTGGTTCATTTTCAGTTTGAGAGCCAGTGCCTTTGCAGCAATACGGACGTGACCATCATTCTGCCCGACAAGCCGCGCGACAAGTCTCCCGAGCAGTTCTACGGCAATGGCAAAAAATACCGTGTGCTGTGGCTTCTGCACGGCACCTTCGGCGACTATTCCGACTGGCTTAGAAAGTCCAACATCGAGCTTTACGCCTGCGAGCGCGACCTGATCGTGGTCATGCCCTCGGGTCTGAACGCAATGTACGAAAACTGGGGCAACTTCTGCCTTGGCTATCAGTGTTTCAATTTCCTGTTTGACGAGCTGATGCCGCTGGTTTACAACTGGTTCCCTGCATCCTCCGACCCCAAGGACAACTTCATCGCAGGTCTTTCCATGGGCGGCCGCGGCACCTTGCGCTACATGCTGGCACATCCTGAAAAGTTTGCAGGCGCAGCTTCCATGAGCTACGTGCCCACCAACTACGAGACGGAAGAAAACTATCAGGATCTGGTACGCATTGCAGGTCTGGATCGTAAGGAACTGGAATCCCACGCAGGCACCTGCGAAGGTGAGTTCACCACCGCATCCCGTGACCTTCGCACCAGAAACGACATGGACAAGTGGGGCGGCATGGAAGACTACCTTGCATCTGCAGAAAACCAGTGGCCCGCATTCCGCGAGTTTGCAAAGCTGGACAATCCCCCCAAGCTTTACATGTGCTGCGGCAGCGACGACCATCTGTTCTTCGACAACAACAAGTACCCCGAATTCCTTGCCTATCTGGATGAACTGGGCATCGAATACGGTCACAGCGAGGGCCCCGGCGGCCATGAGTGGCGCGTATGGGACCGCGACATTCAGCTGGTACTGGATTTCTTCGGCATCAAAAACGAAAACGCAGGCAACGCATTCTAAACAAAACAAAACCCGGGCAGAGGCTTCCCTCTGCCCATTGTATTATGAGGTAAAAAAATGAGTGTAAAACTTGATCTTAAACGATTGGAAAGCTTTTTGCAGCAGGAAGAACTTGCCGCACATACTGCCAAGGCGGCGCAGATTTCCCGCCAGCTTTTGGCATGTGAAGATACCGACGGCGTACTGGGCTGGAGAACGCTGAAGCACTCCGCCCTGCAGCTTGACCTGATCCGTCAAAAGGCACAAGAGATTCGCCGCGATGCAGATGCCTTCGTCATCGTGGGCGTGGGCGGCTCCAATCAGGCGGCACGCGCCATGATCGAAGCATTGGAAGACCGCGACGGTCCCGAAATCATCTATCTTGGCAATACCCTTTCCCCCTACTACATCAGCCATACGCTGAAAAAACTGGAAGGCAAGAGCGTCTACATCGACATCATCGCCAAAAACTTTGAGACTTTGGAACCGGGCAGCCATTTCCGCATCTTGCGCCAGTGGATGAAGAAATACTATACCAAGGACGAGATGGCAAAGCGCATCATCGTTACAGGCACCATCGGTTCCCGTCTGGAAGAGATCGCAAAGGAAAACGGCTACACCTTCCTGCAGTTCCCCGTACCTGTGGGCGGCAGATATTCCGCCTTCACCCCCGTGGGTCTTTTCCCCTGTGCGGTGGCAGGTCTTGATATCGATGCTTTCCTTGCAGGTGTGCAGGCCGCTATGGACGATTGCAGAAACAACGCGGAAGAAAATCCCGCCGTGCGCTATGCCGCGGCACGAAATCTGCTCTACGGCAAAGGCTTTGACATTGAAATGCTGGCTTCCTTCGAGCCGCAGTATGCATTCTTTGCCAAGTGGTGGATCCAGCTGTTCGGCGAAAGCGAGGGCAAGGAGAAACTTGGTGTATTCCCTGCAGCGGCGATCTATTCAGAGGACCTGCACTCCATGGGACAATACATGCAGGATGGCAGACGCGCACTGATGCAGACCTTCCTGAAAGTGGAAGACCCCAAAGCTTCCGCTGTGATCGAACCTGATGCAGCTTTCGGCGATCGCTTCGATTATCTTGACAACATGGACTTTGCCCAGATCAATAAGGCGGCAGAACAGGCCACGCTGATCGCCCACACCAAAGGCGGCGTGCCCTGCATGGTCTTTGAAATTGATCAGATCAATGAAAAGACCTTCGGTGAGCTTTACTACTACTTCATGGGTGCCTGCGCCGTGTCGGGCAAGCTGATGGGCGTCAATCCCTTCGACCAGGAAGGCGTGGAAGAATACAAGCGCAGTATGTTTGCCGCACTGGGAAAATAAGCGCATACAAAAAGACCTCGGGAAAACCGAGGTCTTTTTTCTTATTGTTTTTACAGTTCCAGCTTCAGCAATGCTTCGGTGATCTCCTCAAACTTTCTGGAATGGGATGCTTTGACAAGCACGGTGTCGCCTTTTTGCAGCAAGTCAGGCAATGCTGCGATCAATGCAGGCTTGTCGCAGAACCACTTTGCACGCTCGCCCATGGCGGCGGCGCCTTGAACCGTGTACTTGGAAAGTTCACCCGTTGCAAGCAGAAGCTCCACGCCTGCATCGGCGCACTTTTTGCCCACGCCTTCGTGCAGGGCATTTTCTTCCGTGCCCAGTTCCAGCATATCGCCAAGGATGCAGACGCGTCTGCCCTTTGCGCCGTCCAGAGAAGCGATGGCAGCGGACACGGAGCTGGGATTTGCATTGTAGCAATCGTCTACGATGACAAGGCTGTCGGTCTTTTCGATGTGAGCGCGGCGGCCAACGGTCTCATAAGCCTCGATACCGGCGCGGATTTCTTCTGCGGAAAGACCAAGCTGATCGCCCACTGCAGTACCTGCAAGGGCTGCATAGACCATGTGGGTACCATAGGCAGGGATGGTGACGGAGATTTCCTCATCCTTCCAGCGGATGGTGCAGGCTACGCCGTCCTGACCCAAATTTTCCACATTGCTTGCCACATAGTCGTTGCCCTCGTTCAGGCCATAGGTCACGCGGCGCACGGGGGGCATGAAGTCACACAAAAGATCGTCATCGCCGTTCAACACAGCCACACCGTCCTCTGCCACACCTTCGAAGATCTCGCCCTTGGCGCGAAGCACGCCTTCGCGGTCACCAAGGAATTCCAGATGGGAATAGCCGATGATGCTCATCACAGCCACGGTGGGTTTGACCATGGCGGTCAGACGGGACATTTCGCCAAAATCGCTGATGCCCATTTCGATGACGGCGGCAGTGGAATCCTCGGGCATTGCAAGCAGTGTCTGGGGTACACCAAGTTCGTTGTTGAAGTTCTTCTGGGTCTTGTGGGTCTCGTACTTCTGGCGAAGGACGGACCAAACCATCTCTTTGGTGGTGGTTTTGCCAACGGAACCGGTAATGCCCACCACGGGAATATCAAACAGGCTGCGGTACCAAGCTGCAAGACGACCGACGGCGGCAAGGGAAGAATCCACCTTGATGAAAGGCATTTCACTTGCGTCCTTGGGGTCGCGTTCGCCGATGCAAAGGCTTGCGTCGTTTGCCAGTGCGCCTTCGATGAAGTCATGACCGTCCACGCGTGCGCCGCAGATGGCGACGAACAGCGCTCCCTCGCCTGCCTGACGGCTGTCGGAGGTGACGAAGCGGACTTCGCGCGTCATGTCTTTTTCATCAATAAACCATTGTCCGCCGATGGCACGGGCGGCATCGGCTACGGTAAATACTTTCATTGTCCTCAGCCTTTCTTAGCCTCTCTGGCGAAGGGAAACTTCCACGATGGTACGGCAGAGAGTGTCGTAATCCACGCCTGCTGCAGCTGCCTCCTGGGGCATAAGGCTGGTGGGCGTCATGCCGGGCAGGGTGTTCATCTCGATGAAATAGACGTCGTTGTTTTCGTCGACGATGTAGTCGGAACGGGAGTAGACGGAAAGTCCCAGTGCGTTGTGCACGGTCAGTGCCATGGCGCGAAGTTCACGTTCGATCTCAGGATCGATCTTCGAGGGACATACTTCCTCTGCCGCGCCTGCCTGATACTTGTTCTTATAGTCGTAGAAGCCCACTTTGGGGATGATCTCGATGGAGGGAAGGGCAACGCCGTCCAGCACCGCCACGTCGATTTCACGCCCCTTTACGTACTGCTCCAGCACCACGCGGGAGAACTTGCGGCTGTCGTAGAGAGCCTTTTCCAGTTCCTCCTTGGTGTTTGCGATGGAAACACCGATGGAGGAGCCGCTGTCCACGGGCTTGACAACACAGGGCACCTTGGTACGCTCCACGATGGCAGGAATTTCATCCACATCGTAAGAAACAGTCTCCCAAGCGGGGGTACGAACGCCGAAGGTGGCGGCAACACGCTTGGTCAGGTCCTTATCCATGGCGATGGCGCTGCCAAGGTAACCGCTGCCGGTGTAGGGCACGCCAAGCAAATCCAGCGTTGCCTGGATGCGGCCGTCTTCGCCGCAGGTGCCGTGCATGCCGATGAACACAAGGTCGGCTGCCTGGCAAAGTTCAAGAACGCCCTGACCGATCATGGAACGGGACTTCCACTTACGGGATGCTTTGATCTCGTCCAGATCGGGTGCTTCATGACCCACACTCACATCGGGAATTTCGGGCAGATTTTCAAAAAGATCGGCGGGATCGCCTGCGTAATCTTCCAGGCCGAAGAACATATCCACAATCACTGCCTGGTGACCCATTTTGCGCAGGGCACGGCAAATCAGTGCACTGCTTGTAATGGACACGTTGCGCTCGGGGCTCAGGCCACCGCACATAACTACGATCTTCATATAATTTCAGGATCCTTTCCGTTTTGATAATCGGATATGCACATAGGTGCTTATATTAAAGTATAACAAAAAATATGTGTTGCTTCAATTGCGCCAAGGCAAATGCGCACATTCCTAACAGTGTTTTCGCACAAAATGCGTATCTGCTTTACTCTTTTCAGATTTTGAAGCTTTTCTTGCATCAGCAGCAAGCCTCTGCCCTACGATGGATTTATACCTAACTTATACCTAACTTATATCTAACT